>CAYGTA010000068.1:4139-14519 GCA_964352605.1 uncultured bacterium
GGTATGAGTTTCACGTTTTTTGCGTAAGTTCTATGTTCGTAACTACGATAAGGATGACCCACCATGCCGTAACCACTACCATAAGCCGCATAGCTTGGTATATCTACTTTCATAAAATGGGTTTCAGTAAAAACTGGGTAAGTATCAAATTGTTCTTTTGTGCAGTTCAAGTCAATACGCTTTTCACTTGTATTTTTAATTAGATCTAAAGGCACAAGATGATCTTTTGCATTCAACCCATCGGCTTTAACAACAACATGCGTAAAGGTTTTACTTACAGGATTAACAATGAGCTGAGTAGCATGACCAATTTGACCATTACTGCTATAAACTCGAGCGTTGGGTGGTAAATGCATAGTATTACTCCTTTGGCGTTATCGTAAGTTTTGTTTCAAGATTTTTAAGATGCTTAGTTAGTCCTAGAAAATCCTATTTCTTTTTATTGCTTTAAATTAGTGAGTGAAATTTTTAAGGAAGCTGAAGGTTAGAAGTGGGGTCGCTGCTGACTTTTTTTAGCTTTCCAAGGGGTTACGTCAGTTCTTGGGTTAGGTGGATAAGTTTCTAGCTTAGCTGCTTGTTTATCTTGATAGGTTTTTACTATGACAGCTTCAGTTGGTAATTTTGCGCCCCAGCTTATACCCTTGTCAAGCAAGAGTTCCTGCATGGCAACCGCAACTTCAAAGTGAGATTCACCATCACGATTTTTTGGGTATTCATCTGCACTAAGCAGGCTAGGTATACCTTTTTTTAATTGTCTGGCGCGCTTAGCTACAATGACTGAAAGGCGATACCGTGAGTCGGTTAGGGTGATAAGTTTGTCAAAACTAGTCTTGACTTGATTTTTAACGATAGGTTTATCGTTAGATAGCATTAGAGGGAAACCTCCTGCATTATTTTCTGAAGAAGGATGCGTTCCTTGAACTTCGTTTTAGCTTGACTAACGCAGGTTGCCTCAGCAATAAGGGTAACTGCTTCGTTATAGCTACTTGCGTAAGCCTTTTCGGGATCTTGATTATCTTTAAGCAAAGCCTTGTATTTGAGTTTAAGGTGCTTGCTTATCTGTTGCTGCAAGCTTGCAAAATCAATATCTAATACATTACTACCGGTATTCATGAAACCAGACCCACATAAATAGTCGCAGCGTCACCTTCACGGTTGACTTTATCAACCTGATAACGGAGATTGTTAAGCATAATTTGATCACCACTTCGTGGTAAAGCAGGAAGCTTAGCTTGTGACACTACGGTGCGATTATCAGTAAGACGATAAGTACATCTGAGCATATTGTCCTCCTTAAAGGACGTGAGAAAGAGTGTAAGCTTAGCTAGCAAAGCTTGGAACTTAAATTCTGGTTGACCTAAAGCAAATAAAGTTAGTCGTTATTGCCAAAGATAATAATGCTGGCTTCTGGTCCCCTTTCTAAAGGATCAATCCTAAAGAAAACTTCATCTCCTTGATTTATGAGCCGACTTGATTCTTGGAAGGCGGATTTATGGAAAAACACATCCTCACTAGGATTATCAGGTCGAATAAAACCGTAGCCTGTATGTTCATCAAACCATTTGATCTTGCCGATTAGCATTATTGATTTCTTTTCTAGGACTTCATGAAAGCCCCTACCATCACTGTTACAGAACCATGATTCTAAACTCGAGTTTCTTAGGTTTTTTTTAGGCTTGTAATGCTGCTTTCTAGATGTGAGATTCGTTCATGTATTGCTAGCTTTCTTAGAATGTAAAAATTGATATTCAGGTTAGCTTCGTAAGCTTTGCAATGCTTGAGAGTAGAGGTGGAATTCATCAGTGTCATGCACTTTCAGGCTAATTTTTCTGACTAAGCGTTAGGCTTAAATGAATCTCAAAAAGACCACTACAAAGTTTACGGTCATTAAGCTGAGGTACTTGCAGCTCTCTACTTGCTTGAATTCTTGTAGCTTTGCCTTGTAGCTCTTTGCCTACTAGATTTCCTAACTGATATTCACTTGAATAGTGTTTCTGCAGGTTTCCTCCAAAAAACTTAAGAATGAGCTTTGAAATATCTAGGTCACCTATCTACTAAACCTGTCTAGATGAGCGTTGCAAATTTGTATTTAAAAAAACTGTAGCCTTTTGCAATTAAAACGGTTGTTGCGTTTTAATTGTCGAACTAGCTGAGTAAAAACAGATGTACTAAGTTAATGGTGTGTTTTACTTGAAAGCTGCTAAATGTTCTTTTTAGCTTAATGTGCCACAAGCTAAGCCTGACAAACCAAGCATTAAGAGTAAAAACCCGACGGTTTCTAAAATGACACCCAGCATCATGCGTTCAACATGAGTTGCATCTGCAGTCTCAGGATGATTGCGTTTTCTAAAAAACACAATTATGAAAGACCAACCGGTAATGACCATGGCAGCCCCAATAAGGTCCAGAACCAAACAAAACATGAACTTCTCCCATCTGTTGCATTAAGAAAACTATATAGAAGCTCAAGCAAGGTTGAACAAAACTACCTTTAAACAAGCTTGCAACAGCATCCAATAGACCGTTCTAGCAGGTCATAAGGAACTGCTTGACCTTAAAACTCTTTAGGGAAAAACACCCCAACTTATTTTAAAAATAGTGTAGTAAAAGTCCGACAAAGAACCATGCTTTAGCTACCTCACTTCAACAAAGTGTAGGTATGAACTTTAAATGAGCTTATCATTAGTTGTTACGCTTTAGATGAGCTTCTCAATCTAGCTGGAGGTCAGCGCTTCGCTGGTAGCTGGTATAAGTTTTAACTGAACGACTGCTATCCCTAAAAGGATAGTAGCACTGAGGATCGAGATGGCCCCTAAAATGACGAACCAAAACGTCAAGCCGAGATAGAGTTCACCTAAAATGCCGAGTGGCATTAACAATCCTGCTAACGCCAGACCAGAAATCCAACGACTTTTTTGTTCAGGGATGGGTAATTTGAGGAGTAAGAAGCCAAAAACGATGTTTAATAATGAAAATAGATTACCGTGAACATGCGCCAAGCTTGCTTCAAAGTGAGGGCTAATGTTGCTATTTGCTATCCAAGTCTCTTTACCAGGGGAAAAGTCGCGCATGTAGATAAGTACAAACCCATAAATCATAAAGCTTGCCATGACCCAGAGACCAACACCGATGTTCCATTTACCATTCGGTTTCATATTAAAGCCTCTTTCCTAAGCAAGCTATGCTGACCAACAGCCTGAGTTCCTAAAAAGACAAGACGCGACTCAGTCCGGATGAGCTTTTGGGGGTTGGGGCTATCTTTGCAAAAGCTGACTTTTTCTTGCCAATTGCAGTAAAGTGTTGTTTGTAACATGGTGTAACTCCTATATTGCTTAGATATTGGGGTGATGGATTGGAAAACTTTCTAGGCTGTAAACGCTACAAAAAATTGGCCACCTGCCCCATAAGACTCAATTAATCACTTTCATTCTCATTACTATTTGACTCTGTTCCAAAGGTAGCGTCTAAACCTTGAGCTAGCTGAGTTTTTTCCTGCTGCGTTAAGCGTGCTGCTGGATGAGTAATTAAATAGGGTCTTAAAGGCATCGTTCCTTCAAGAATCGTCTCTGAAGCTTCATCTGCTTCTTCTTGAGGACGATTCCACTCTGAAAAATTGAGGTACTCACGCCCTTCATTGGTATCTTTAATCACCAGCCAAGAAATAGGTGCAACATTGCTATACCAAGGCCATACGGTTTCATTACTATGACAGTCATAACAGGCAGTTACAGCCAAAGCTCTGGTTTGTGGACTATCCCATTGGGGTTCAGCTAGGACAGCTGGGTTTGTTTTTGCACCTGCTAAAGGGATAAATTGAATAAGCACAAAGAGAGCCGCTATTCCTAGTAAAAACCAAAGTGCTAGTTTTTGTATCATTGATCTCATCACCTTCCAGGGGTTTCTTGATTTGCGAAACTAGTAGGTTTTAAAATACTAGAGGACGCTAGACGGGTGGCATGCCAACACCAGTATCTGCTTGTATAACAGGTAGATATTGCTGGGCTTGAAAAAGGTTTAGACCACTTTTTATTAAATCAACAAGCTTGCCCATTGTGGCTTCTTCTTCTACTTGCTCATTAATAAACCACTGTAAAAATTGTGCCCCACGGTAGTCCTTATGCTCACTAGTGATCGCAGCCATCTCATTAAATTGCTGAGTTACGTTTTGTTCAGAGGTAACGGCACTCGAAACGGCTGTTAAGGCATCTTTAAAATCAGTACGTGCTTCTTTTATGGCAGGCATCAGCACCTCAGCATCATTATCAATCAGGAACATTAGTATCTTCACACCGTGCATACGTTCTTCTTCAGACTGCCGAAAGAAAAAAGCTGCCCATTCATCTAAACTTTGCAAAGCAAAGTAGCTTGCTATTGCTAGGTAATGATTGCTAGCTGAAAATTCTGATTTGATTTGTTTATTTAAAGCCTTGGCTAGCGGTTTTGTTATCATGCTTATGCTCCTTAAAAGTTTTCTATACTCATGGGTCCATAAAAGCTAATGTGACGCCCACCATGTGCCTTTAAAATCTCAATAACTTGCGTTTTAAGCTCATTATTTAAGGTACTAACACTAATAAGGTAATGCCCTGCCACTAACTCTTTTTCGTAATAAGTAAGATCCGAACCTTCTTGACCAAGCTGCTGCAAGCTACGAATAATTCTTGAATGTAAACCATGCTCCCGACCTTTAACATCGATTCGTTTTATGCCAGCCTCACCACAAAAGGTTTCAATTGCAGTTTCGTTAACACCAAGGTCAGATAGTGCGTCAACTGTAATTTGCAAATCATCAGGGCTACTAATAATTGCAAAGAGCTTATTGTTTGGATAGTGGATAAATGGATTTGTTTTTTCAATAACAGCCTTAGTCATAAGGCACTCCCTCGATTAGATTCATTGATTTGTATTGAGATGGGCATCTTTAGGATCGCATTAAATAAACTAATTAAAGTTTTTTGTTACGCAAACGCTATGTACCAAGCATCAGCTTTAGCAAACACGCTTTCCATTATGAGGTCATATTGACTATATTCCACAGTGGCAAGTAAAAAATAATTAGCCACCTTTTTACTAGAGAACGGGCCAACCACACAATCAGCTTCACCCTGCCAGCAGTTTGGTAAGGTCACAGGAATTACTTGAGTATCATGTCCATTATTAATCCAAATCTTATTATCCATTAGCCAGTCCTATTCTTGGGTTGAGTAAAGCAAATACCTCTCTCTACCCAAAAAGGAATAGAGGTTCGCTTATAAAAAATAAATATGGTTCGGGAGACTTTACAAAGCTAACATTCATCTTCTTAGCTCTCAAAAACTAAGACGGTTAAGCTTCTTAAAACCTAGGCGTTAGAGTCTATCAAAGCGTGTAGCGCACTAACCCAATTAGGACTGTTAAAGTAAAAATTAGGCCAACAATACCTAAAACAATAGCTGACGTTCCTGACATCCAGCCAAGCATCCAACTCAGAATTAAAAAACCGCCAAGGCTGGTGCGAATAGGTTGATCAACGCTTTCAACAATAGCTTTCAAGCTAGCCTCCTTTTCATTAAGCTTCTCAGCAGTTTACAAGCAGTATCACTAATAAATCCGAGTAGAACGAGTAAAAACAAACCCACCTAGCCCCAATACAACCTTCATATGGGCTACCTAGATAGCCTAAGACATCCGTATGAAAAGACTGGTGGGTCATTCTCCTACGTCCTTGCTTAGCAAGTCCCCTTTTAGATAGTTTGAAGCTAGCTAGTCTATTAGCTGGGTGAAATCCTTAATTTCAGGACTTTGATTGACAATAGCTTCGATCGTCATGATGGTTTGCTCAAGGAAACTTCGACCATCTTTAAGAAATGTAGAATCATCTAAATAACTGCCGGCTCCCGTATGTCTTACCGGGCCAAGGGCAATGGTTTGAATTTTGCCTTGACGGATTGCTTGATTCCAATAGGAGTTAAATACGATGGGCCAGCGCCCAGGGCACATGAAGGCAGCGAGTTTATGAACCTGATCTTTGCTGCCTGTCAGGTGATAAAGCTGTTGAGTACTCTCAAGTCCTTGGTCTGAACTCAGGACCCCGCCGAGTGAGATAGTCCTGATAGGAACGCGAAGGGCACGCTCTAAGTAAGGCGCAACACCCAGTGCTATTTGCCCACCGCCACTGTAACCAATTAGGATGAGGGGTTGCTTGCTTTCTAGTTGATAAGCATGCTCAAACAAACTATTCAAAATCAGCTGTGCTTCTTCTAGATTGTAAACCGGTCCGTAGCGTTTATCTGCAGCAACAAGGACTTGAAAGAGGTTACGAGCATTAATTGAAAAGGCAAGTAAAGGGTAACGGCCGTTCTTTTTCCAGCGGTAGACTTGACGCCAGAGGCGCCCCAACGGCTTCTCTTCAGTGAGGGCTATTTTGCTGACTGAATAAGGCATAACATCGCCCAAGATAATAGTGTTTGGCAGGGCTCTTTCAAGACCCTTAAGTAAAGTCTTCACATCTGCATAATTCTCACCACCAACCTTAGCAATACCATCTAAAAAAACTAGGTATTGACGCTTATCTAAAGGGATAAGCTGAATAGCTTTAAGGTAAGCCTGACCGTCTGTGCGTCCGGATGATTTGGCGCGTTTTAAATCATCTCCATACCAACCAGCCCACCACCCAAGAGACTCAAGGGGTGCTAACAGCATGGCAATGATAAAGCCACCAAAAAATACACCTAAAATAACGATGATAGGAAGTTTAGTCAACACGTTTTTTCTTGTCTGCAGCTTTTAATACTAATTGTTTTGATGCTTCAATCGGAAGTACAAGCATTTTCGCTTCAATCTTGAGCTCGAGTTGACGCATATCGGTAACGAGTTCAACCCCAGAAACACGGCGCCTTGACCTGCGTGCCAAAGCAATTAACGGCCGACCAATGCTTCGTTTAGAGAGTTGTAAGACTAACCAACCTAAAGCACTGAGCAGCAATGCCTGCCACAGTAGTAGGCCCATAGATACACTAATACCTATAACAATCGCAAGCAGACTCCAAAGTGTCAGTAACACAAATACAGGCATGCCAAAATAAGGCATAAAAACCAAAAAGCTAAAAAGTTGAGGGGCATAACCTAGACCGACTGCCCTTGCCACTGAACCAATGCTAGCTTCACTAGCAAACAATACGTGACCTAGAAAAAAAATACTAAGCGTCCAGAAACCATAAGCAAAAACGTAGTGAAGTGCTGATACAAGCAAACTACCCAAAAAGCGGCCAAGCTTTACGCGATTAATAAAGAGAACCGCAGCTTGACCTAAAGCCACCGAAATGCCCGCAAGAAAGACCACCGTAAGTGCTACACCAGGTAAGCTTTCAACCAAACGAAAAGCATCTGGTTCAAGCCTCAAAGCTTGCACAGTGACATCACCCAACAGCTCGAGTTTTAAGATTAGCCCAGCTTTCATTATTTTTGACCAAGCTTTAGAAGCGGCACGGTTTTTACCTGCGCTGGACCACTGCCTTTAGGCTTAATTGTTTTAAGGTTCACAGCTAGATACCCTTCCTAGGGTTTATTTTGATTGCAGTTCCATGAAACATTGCACCCTTGGCTGAGTTGGTTTGTTTTTACTCCCCTAGGATTCAGATACATCATGTTCAATGGTCGCACGAATGGTCTGATGGTGCAACCATTCGTGGAAATGCTATGAGATTAGTCCAAAGCTTTTCTATAACCTAGCTGGTTTTAAACCTCACCATTAGCGAGCTGCAGTATCGACTGCATATGAATTCAGTAAAGCTAGCCGTAGCAGCTCTTGTTGTTAATTAGCACTGACAGACTCGAGTGCTTTTTCTAAGCGCTTTTTTGCTTCCTGCGCTAGACTTCTCATAGACGATTGTATTTCTTTATCGGCAACTGAGAACATGATCTCAGGGTTTAGAATGCTGACTTCTGTTTCGCCCTCTAAGTCACGAAGTACGACATTGCAGGGTAGTAGTAGCCCAATGTGCCGGTCTGCAGTGAGTGCTTGGTAGGCTAATTGGGGGTTGCATGCACCTATAATCTCATAGCGTTCAATGTCTTGATCGAGTTTGGTCTTTAATGTTCCTTGAAGGTCAATTGTGCTTAAAATGCCAAAACCTTGTTCCTTAAGTGCGTCTATTAATTTTGTTTTTACACGGTCAAAACTGGTCTTTACAGTTATAGTCATGCCATAGTTTGCCATTTGTATTTCTCCTTAATTATGTCTGAATTAATAGTGTCGATGGTCGTATTTGCTTTGTTTAGCAATCTTGTGACTCTTTGCATGCGATGGTCTAACCTATGTTTTTAGAAGCTACGTTTTTAGCTAGAACCTGTTCTTGTATTTATAGCTCGGAATGTTTATAAGGCTAAGTACTTTTTTAGCCTGTTGGTTCAATCTTGTTATGACATCCCAAAGCTTATTAGCACAGCCATTTTTAAAGCTCCTCTGTTTTTCGCGAACCCAAAGTTTAATTTTTTTAGGTGAGCTGCGTTAACCATAAAGTAAAATGCTTACCCAAATCATCAACAGTTATCTGACAGCTTATGTAGGTTTTTCCCTGACCGCTTATTGCCGGGTTTTGGTTTAAACTCCAAAAGAAAAATTGAAACCCTCGACTATTAGCATTAATAAACAATGCTTGGATAGGAAACGGACTTAAGCTAATAGAGATTTGTAGCACTATCAGCGGTATATAGCTATAGGTATTTTCCTACAGCCAGTGTAAGACTTCTCAGATAGACAGTTAACAGCTAAAAGCAGACACTAGAGCTAAGTCTAAAGGTCTTTGGATCAAGCGGTGCATACTTAATAGTGAAATAAAGTTGGTAAACAAAGGAGAAAGCGATGAGTACAGGTGTAGGGTTATGGATTGATCATAGAAAAGCTGTCATTGTGTCTGTCAGCAAGCAAGAGGCAGAGACTACGATTATTGTTTCTGAAGTTGAAAAGCAGTTACGTCGTTCTGGTGATTCCCCGCTTAAAGGTTCTTTTGAAGCACAGCAAGTCCCTTCAGATAATCGTCAGCAAAGAGCTTATACAGGTCACCTTAATACTTATTACGATGAAATTATTGATTCTTTTAATGATGAAAAATCTATATTCATATTTGGTCCTGGTGAAGCCAAGGTCGAACTAAAAAAACGTCTTGAAAAACGCAGTCTTAATGAGCACATCACAGACATTGAAACAGTTGACAATATGACTGATCCTCAAATTGTAGCGAAAGTTAAAGAGTACTTTCTTTAGCTAGCTGTCAGTAACAGAATCACTATAGCTAACCCCAAAGACGATTTCAGGAGATGGATTAGCCTTGGATAAGCCGCAAAACATAGGCGAAAATATAGTCAAATTTAAGCGGTTGCTTCGCCTTAACCACCTTGGTTTGTAACTATGCTCGTTAAATACTAAGCAAGATTGATATGACGTTGGTCTTTAAAGTCAAGCTTAGCTGAATCAAAACTACAGCTCTCATAGCTGTACTCTTTTAAAGGAGTGATTTATGAACATCCTTCATCCTACTGCTTTCTCACAGCCAGCCGAGAAAGCTCGCATTCTTGCAATAGATTTATCAAAGAGCTTATCTGCAAAGCTGCACATTGTCCATGTTCAAGAGCGTTTTAAAGAAGGAAATTTTGTTAGCACCGCTATTGATGATGTGAATCCTAACTTTCTTGAATACACAGAACAGAATCAAAAAAACGAAGTTAAACAGCTTTTAGAAAAACTCAAAGCCCTAACACCCAAAGGTGCTAGCTATGAGCTCATTTGGGGGAAACCCCTACGAGAACTGTTACGCATAGCAGCTAAGTATGATTTGATTGTCATGAGTGCACATGGCGATAACCCCCTTGACGACTATTTTATAGGTGGTGTCGCAGGTCGACTGATGCGACGTAGCCCTGTGCCTACCCTAACGCTTCGCCCTAATTCAGAAGTAAGCAGTATTAAACGTGTCTTAGTTGCAACTGATTTTGGTGAAGCTTCAAAAAAAGCTTGGCTTTGGTCACAGCAGCTTAAGGCAAAAGGCGTTGAACTTATCTGCGTTCATATCATTGAAGCCCCCAGTATTGAGAGTGGCAAACATACCTTCAAACATATAAAAGATGCATTAGCAGCATTTACTGAGGGTCAAGCCGAAACTGCAATTCGTGATGGCCATGCTGTTGAAGCTCTACCTAAACTCGCTAAAGAACTAGCTGCTGACGCCATTGTGATAGGACGCAAAAAACACTCTGCTGCAGTTGGACTACTTATGGGTAGTCGAGCAGATGGCCTGCTGCGCTCGAGTGCCATTCCTATTTTAACTGTCCCACTTTAGGTCAAGCTTATTTATTGCAGTTCCATGAAACATTGCACCCTTGGCTGAGTTGGTTTGTTTTTAC
>CAYGTA010000069.1:0-14452 GCA_964352605.1 uncultured bacterium
CGGCAAGGTCGGAATTATAAAGCAGTGCGACATTTATAATTCAGCTTAGTATGAGGCCATAGCTTGTTGATTAGCATGCCTTACAGCTTCTGTCAAAATGTTCATACCCTCGTCAATTTGCTCATCCGTTAAGGTAAGTGGGGGTAATAAGCGAATGCAGTTACTGTAAAGCCCTGAGCGTAAAATAATGAGTCCTTTGGCTAACGCTGCGTTGGTTATGGTAACGACCTCTTGGGCACTCATAGGCGTTTTGGTTTTTTGGTCTTTAACAAATTCTATGACCAGCATAGGGCCTAAACCACGCACATCACCTACATTACTATTTTCTTCTTTTATGGCAAGCAGATGCTTTTTAAAGCGCTCACCTAGCTCGGTGGCTCTTTTTAAAAATGCAGGCGTGTTAATTATTTTGACTGCTTCTATTGCACCCGCGCAGGCAATAGGACTAGCACTATAGGTTCCACCTAAGCCCCCCGGGTGAGGTGCATCCATAATCTCTGCTTTACCAATGATAGCTGAAATGGGTAAGCCTGCTCCAAGTGATTTAGCTGAAGTAAGAATGTCGGGTTTAATATCAAAATGCTCACAAGCAAAAAGCTTGCCTGTACGACCCATACCGCACTGTATTTCATCTGCAATCATGACTATGCCATGCTCAGTGCAAAGTTCACGAATTCGTTGTAAGAAGCGTTTTGGTGTAACCACAAAGCCACCCTCACCTTGTACGGGTTCAATGACAATGGCCGCCACAGCAGACGGGTCAACCTGAGCAATCATGGCGTTTTCAAGCTGTGAAATAGAGTAGTCAATAAACTGCTCTTCGCTTAAACCGTCAGGCTTTCGGTAGACATTAGGAAACGGTAAACGGTAAACCTCAGGGGCAAACGGAGCAAAGCCTTTTTTAAACAGTGCGTACTTGCTGGTCATGGTGAGTGTTAAGTTGGTACGCCCATGGTAAGCGCCTTCAAACACAATAATGCCTGGGCGTTTGGTGTGTGACCTAGCTATATTAACTGCAGTTTCCACTGCTTCTGCACCGCTACTCATTAGCACTGTTTTGGCTGGGCCTTCTATGGGTGCAATGTCGTTTAGAAGTTCAATGAGTTCAACCATTGGTTCTGATGTTGTGACAATAGCGCAATTATGAATTAGCTTATCAGCTTGCTCTTTTACAGCATTAACCAAACTCGGTGGACAGTGACCCACCGCTATCATACCTATACCCCCTGCAAAATCAAGCAGGGTGTTACCGTCAACATCTTTAATAGCTGCGCCCACAGCGCTTTCAACTGCAACACTGGTGAGTTTGGCAGCACCACGCGGACTAGCCGCTTCACGGCGCGCAATCATAGCAAGGCTTTTAGGGCCCGGAATTTCTGTAACTAAGTTAATGGTAGACATGGTTTCCTTTCAGAAAAAAGCTATTTTTTACCAATAGCTTTACTTATTAGCATTTGAGATGCTTAAAACAAAATCACTAAGATGTTGCACGCTTTTCAAAACAAGAGTGATATACAGCCACTCGTTTTGAAAAACCAAACGCACGGTTAAGCAGCTACCGCAGTCACCATTTCTAAAGCTTTTCTAAATTGACCTAAGACCGCATCTATTTGCTCAGCAGTTACCACCAAAGGCGGAATCCAACGAATAATATTGCTATAGGTACCGCAGGTCAGCATAAGCGTATTTTGATTAAGCATCGCCTTATGCACAGCTTGGCAAGTCACCGCATCAGGCTTACCCTCAGCATCACTAAACTCAGTTGCCACCATAAGCCCCAAACCACGCACATCACCCAAAACAGGAAACTCGAGTGTTAAGTCTTTTAGGCCTGCTTGTAAGCGCTGGCCCATGCGTTCTGCGTTGCCATGTAAGTCTTCTTCTAGTATGGCTTCTAAGCCTGCTTTGGCTGCTGCTAGAACTACAGCGTTACCGCCGCCGTAGGTTCCTCCGTGGGTTCCGGGTAGCCATTTATCCATAAGTTCTTTACGTGAGGCTATACCTGATATAGGCATACCGCTACCTAATCCTTTTGCCATAATGATAATGTCAGGTTTAACATTGCTGTATTCGTAAGCAAACATTTTACCTGTGCGCCCAAAGCCACTTTGTACTTCGTCAATTGCAAGCAAAATGCCGTGTTTATCAGCAATATCACGTAATCCTTTTAAGAAACTGGCTGGTGCAGGTACATAGCCGCCTTCACCTAGTACAGGCTCTATCATTATGCAGGCTGTTTCATCTGGGGCGGATTGTGACTTAAGGAGGTGTTCTAGCTGCTGTAGGCAAAATGCTACGGTTGTTTTTTCATCCCAGCCATAGTGGTAAGCATAAGGAAAAGGAGCGACAAATACACCACTTGGTAACGGGTGGTATTTGTAACGGTAAACCGTTTTTGAGGTTGTCATAGCCATAGCTTGCGAAGTGCGGCCATGAAAACTACCTTGGAAAACAATGATATTGGTTCTTTGCGTGGCATGGCGTGCTAACTTTAGGGCACCTTCAGTGGCTTCTGCACCACTGTTTGAGAAGAAAAAAGTATCAATATCTGGGGGCGTTATTTCTTGTAATTTTTCAGCCAAAGCAATCGCTTGGGGTGTTATAACACAATTCATTTGACCAAAAATGAGCTTTTCTGCTTGCTCTTTAATGGCTGCCACCACTTTAGGGTGGCAATGTCCTGTGTTGGTTACCCCTATTCCTGAAGTAAAATCAGTGTAGCGAGTTCCTTGCTCATCATAAAGGTAAATGCCTTCTCCTTTAACAGGTTGAAGGGTGGTTAGGTGTGTCCAGACATTAGCTAAAGCATCTAATGACATATTTTTTTCCTTTCAAGAACATCTGTATTGTAGCTCTAAATTCTGAAAATAATAAGTACCTTCTTTAATGTTTCAATAAGCTGAAAAAGCATCCTGAGTGGCGCTTGTTTATGCGAGCGTAAATCGACACTGCACAGAAGCTGCTATTCTGCGTTAGCATAAGAAGAAAGGCTTTTTAGAGTGCTTAGAGCAAGCATTAAAGGCGTAAGCACAAAGCATCACGCTATGAAAGCTTAAAAAAGGTTATGAGATAATAGCTTAGGAGAAAGTATGTCTTACCGTACAGAAAAAGATACCTTAGGTGAAGTTCAAGTTCCCAATGATAAGTACTGGGGTGCGCAAACACAGCGCTCTTTAGAAAATTTCAAAATTGGTGGGCAGCTCATGCCTATAGAGATTATTCGGGCGTTTGCCGTCTTAAAAAAAGCTGCTGCTTTAAGCAATGCTGATTTAACAGATTTTCCTAAAGACAAAGCAGACATTATTGGGCAAGTTTGCGATGAAATTATGGCTGGTAAGCTAGATGAGCATTTTCCTTTAGTTGTCTGGCAAACAGGTTCTGGTACGCAATCAAACATGAATGTAAATGAAGTTATTTCTAACCGTGCTATAGAAATCTTGGGTGGCACAATGGGCTCTAAAACCCCCATTAACCCTAATGATGACGTCAACAAATCACAATCTTCCAATGATACTTTTCCCACTGCTATGCATATTGCTGGCTACAGCTACCTTGTTAATGACATGCTACCGAAGGTACGTAAGTTAGAAGCAACGCTTGAAGAAAAATCTGAAGCCTTTAAAGGGGTTGTAAAAATTGGCCGTACACACCTAATGGACGCAACGCCGTTAACACTAGGGCAAGAACTCTCTGGTTACGCAACTCAAATAAAGAAAAGTATAGAAGCTATTGAAGCAAGCTTGCCTCATTTGGCCGAATTAGCACTTGGGGGTACAGCTGTTGGTACGGGCCTAAACACCCCTAAAGGCTACTCTGAAGATGTTGCTCAAAAAATAGCTAGCTTAACAGGCTTACCCTTTGTAAGCGCTGATAATAAGTTTGAAGCATTAAGCGCACATGACGCGGTTGTTGAAGCGCATGGTGCCTTAAAGCGCTTAGCGGTAAGCCTAATGCATATTGGTAATAATGTTCGCTTGCTGGCTTCAGGACCACGCAGTGGCATTGCTGAAATTATTATTCCGGCAAATGAGCCTGGCTCTTCTATTATGCCGGGTAAAGTCAACCCCACTCAAGCAGAAGCTCTAACCATGGCCTGCGCACAAGTCATTGGTAACGATGTTGCGGTGAGCGTTTCAGGCACACATGGTCACTTTCAGCTAAATGTCTTTAAACCCGTCATGATTTACAACTTGCTTATGTCAGCAAGACTGCTCGGTGACGCTTGTGAATCTTTTAATGACAACCTAGCTGTTGGTATAGAACCCAATACCGCTCGTATAAAGTACCAACTCGAGCAGTCCCTTATGCTTGTAACTGCGCTTAATACGCATATTGGTTATTACAAAGCAGCAGAAATTGCTCAAAAGGCGCATGCTGAAAATACAACCCTTAAAGAAGCGGCTGTAGCTTTAGGCTATTTAACTGCTGAGCAGTTTGATGAAATGGTTATACCTGAAAATATGATTGGCTAAGTAAAGCCCTATAAAAAAAGCTGGCTTGCTTTTTGCGAAGCCAGCTTTTTTGCATTTTGAAAGGATTACTCGAGTTGGTCCATACCTGAAACAATGGTGCTTTTGTCTGGGTCAGCTTGGGCTTGCAGCAAGGCTTCTTGGGCTTCTTGCAGTAGACTTTGGGCGTCTTGCCCGCCATCTCCAAAGGCTATGCCTACATTTGCATCTATGCTAATTTGGGCTTTGCCTACTTTGAAGTCTGCTTGTAAGAAGTTTAGGCAACGCTCAGCAAAATCTAGGGCATTTTGGCTTACTTGCAGTTGATCTAAAATAATAACAAAGGCGCCTTCATCTATTCTGGCAACAACATCATGATCTCGAGTGTTAGATCTAAACTTTCTCGCGACGTTGGTTATGAAGTTATCACCAATAGTCTGACCAAATAAGTCTGTTATGTTCTTCAGGCTATCTATAGCTATAGATACAACTGCAAAAGAGTGGCTCGGGTCATGTTTGCTGGTATGAACAATATCGGTTAATGCGTCCAGCAAATAAGTGGCGTCAGCTAGACCTGTAAGGGCATCTTGTGAAGCTTCTTGATTACTTTTTTTGTTGTCATCTTGTTTGTGTGCTTCAAAAAGTACGGCTGAGACGTTTCCTAGCACATTTTTTATAGGGCTAAAATTAAGGCTATAAGCTTGAGGTATTTCGCCTTGCGTACCAATTTCAAGATTGCGTTCAATGCTTTGACCAGCAGCAGCACGTCTGAATAAGTCATTAATCATGACGTTTTGTTTGCTGCGCCACCACGGGGCATGCCATATGCGCTTGCCTGTGAGTTCTTTTTGATGTTTGGGTCTGGCTAAACTAAGGGCTTTTTGGTTGGCACTCAAAATGCGTCCTTCTAGATTGATAATGCACTGCACTTGCTGGCTTTGTTCAAAAGCCAACTTAAACGGGTTACCAAGTCCTGAGAATGTGCCGACCGATTGTTCTTCTTTTTGTTCTTGGTTAGCGTTAAATGTAGACTCCATGCTGTTACCTTTCTAGAAAGTTTCGCTTATCTGTTTTTTACTGTAGAGCTAATTTTTATGAGTAAAAAGGAAAAAATGAATAGTTTTTAAAAAATGTGAATTGTTTTGCATTTTTCCTTTATCTTCTTGTTAGCTAAGCTACAATTTAGCTTCAGCCACCCTACAAAACTATCAGAAATAGCATGAATAATCGTAAATACAAATAAAAGCAGTCCTGACAAGCTACAAACCCTATACAAAGTTGTTACCAATTACATCTCTAGCTTTGCTTAGCTTTGCTACAACTACTAGAGCGTGTCTCGACTTTCCTTACATGAGTCTCAATTAGATGAAAAAAGCCTTTTAAAGGCCGACAATCATCAGCTACGCTTAAGCCTTTTTAAAGCACAAAAGCTAGATCAAAAAGACCTAGAAACGCTCAAAGCTAAATTAGACAGCTCACTTAATTCAGACACAACACAGGCAAGTAAGTTAGCCAACATCTGCTATGAGCTTGCCAAATACCTGAAGACAGACTTAGCCTTAGCTTTAGGTCACTGGGCAAAAGCCCTTGGCTTAAGTCTAAAAGGTGACTTTGAAAGCGCCTTAATTCATTTTGAGAACGCTCGAGTTCTTTATGCTGAGCAAGACTTAAAGCTTATGGCTTTTACGGTGTTTATTCGCGAAATGCAGGCGCTTGCCATGCTGGGTCAGACTGAAAAGGCACTTGATTTGGCTAAGCAGGCAGTTGCAGCGTTTCGTGCTGAAGGTATGTTGGTTGAGGCTGCTAAAGTACAAAACAATGTAGGCATTATTTTGTACCGTCTGGGGCATTTTTCTGATGCTATAAAAACCTTAAAAGAGGTCGCTAGTCTTTATGAGCAGCTCGCTAACGTTGCTGGTATTGTGCAGGCTGAAATTAATTTGGCAAATGCTTATCAAGATCTTGATGATTTTATTACCGCTAGACAATACTTTCAAAAGGCTTTAAGCAAATTAGAAGCGTCTGAAAATAAGGCTCTGCTTGCCGGTACCCGCACCTCTCTAGCTTTACTAGAACGACGTGAAGGCCGCCTAGCCGTAGCTTTAGATGAATTATCTAAAGCCAAATTCCTATACGCAACTTTAGATGAAAGTGTTGACTATGCTCATGTTGAACTAGAAGAAGCAAGAGTCAAACTCGAGCTTAATTTATTAGAAGATGCTGAACTGTTAGCTCGCAAGCTTATTACACTGTTTGCTGAGCGTGGCATGCAAAGTGAAATGCTTGATGCCAAAACAGTCTTGGGTTTGTGTTTGTCAAAGCAGGGCTTATCTGATGAACTAAGTCTTGTTTTTAGTGACTTAAAGGCAGGCTGGTTGGCGTTAGGTAATCAGGTTCAGGCTGCTTGGGTAGCTATTTATTTAGCTAATTATTATCTTGAATATACTGAACTTAGTCCTGAAGCTCACAAAGATCTTGAAGATGCCATGCAGGTTTTAGAAGCAAGTAACTCAAAAATAGGTAAAGCGAGTTGTCTCTTACTGTTGGCACAAAGTAAGCACATTACAGGTCAGCAAGCTGCTGACTTACTAAGGCAAGCTGCTGACCTTGCGCAAGACTTAGCTGTTCCTGATTTGCTAATACGCGCTAACAGCTTACTAGGTAAGGCAGCGCAAACTAGAGGCGCGCTAGGTCAAGCTGAAGCGTACTTCAAAGAAGCTATTAAAGCACTTGAAGGGGTACGCTCGAGTTTAACTATTGACGCGTTTAAAACTTCGTATTTTGGTGAGAAGTTAAGTATTTATAATGACTTAATTAGTTTGCTTTTGGAACAAAAAAGATTTAAAGATGCTTTTGATTTTGTTGAGCGTTCTAAAGCAAGGGCTTTGCTTGACAGTTTAACAGCAGATGCTACGGTTGCAACTCAGCTTAATCCAAGAGCTGAAGCTTTAAGTGCTGATTTAATTGCCTTGCGGGAGCGCTTAAATAAGCTTTATGTCTTAGCTGAAGAAGAAGGCCCTGCGGGTGAAAGCTGGAGGGGTGTTCGTGATTTAGAAAAAGAGATTACGGCGTTACGCCAAGAGCTTGATCGTTTGCTTCATGTTCAGCAAACAAAAGCAGCTTTGGTACCTAGCTTAAAAACACTGCAAGAGAGCTTAAGTAGCTCACAAGTTATAGTTGAGTTTTTTGCGCTTAATGATGAACTTATGGCTTTTGTTATAAGCCATAAAGGCTTATGCTGCGTAAGGAAATTGGGCTTAGTATCTGAACTTAGTGCTCACTTAGAACGCTTACAGTTTGCCATGCTGCGTGTTGCTCAAGGTCAAGCTTATGAAGCCATGATTGGTGCTGATGTACTTTTAAGGCGGGTTAATGCCAACTTAGCGGCGCTGCATAAGCAAATTATTGAACCACTCGAGCTTAAGGAGAGTGTTAAGCAGCTTATTCTGATTCCTTATGGCCCTTTACACGCGCTTCCTTTTTCGGCTTTGTATTCGGGTGAGGCTTATTTGGGTGAGCAGTATTTATTGGCTTTAGCGCCAAGTGCAGCAGTTTATTTGCATTGCCTTAGTAAAGACTTGAGTAGCTCTAAAGCGTTGGTAGCCTTTGGTATTCCATTTGAGGATATTCCGAGCGTAGAGCAAGAAATTACGGCGGTTAGTGAACTTTTTGCTGATTCAGAAAGCTTTTTGGCTGAAGAGGCTAGCTTAAATGCTTTTGTGAGCCACGCTCGGTCCGCGCGGGTTTTGCATATTGCTACGCATGGTGTCTTTCGGCCTGATAACCCTATGTTTTCTGGTCTTAAGTTTGCCGATGGTTGGTTAGCTGCCAGAGATTTACAAAGTCAGCAACTGAGTGCCTCTTTGGTGGTTTTGTCAGCTTGTGAAACAGGGCTTAATGTTCAGCAGGCCGGTGATGAGGTCTTTGGTTTGGCGCGTGGCTTTTTCTTTGCGGGTGCCACTACCTTAGTCACAAGCTTATGGGCTGTTAAAGATGAACAAACCTCTGAACTTATGATTGCCTTTTATGAGGCTTTAAATCAAGGAAGTAGCGTCGCTGAGGCTATGCAAAAAGCGCAAGCTAGCGTAAGAAGTAATCATCCTAACCCTTATTTTTGGTCAGCCTTTAGCGTTATGGGTGACCCAAATCAGAAACTTTAGACTTTTGCTAAGACAATAAGATGAGGCGCATCTGCACTGTAAGGACTTCGGTCAAAATCACCAAAAAAACGTAAATGCTCAAAACCTGCTTGTTGCAAGGCTCGCTCTAGTTCAAACCGATGATAATAACGCTGCTTAAGCGTGGCTATTTTGCGCTTTAAAAAGCCATCTTCTTGCAGTTCATCTAGGTAGTAGGTGGAGCTTAAGATTTGTTTGTCTTGGTCATGGCTTTGGTAAAGAAAAAGCTCTGTTTGTGTTCCGCCAAGCTGAGCCCATTCATCTACTTTGGTGAGCTGCTCTAAATGCACAAACTGGGGATTGTAAAGGTCAAAAGCAAAAACACCATCAGGCTTTAAATGCTGCTTTACACAGCGCAACGCTGCATCTTGATCTTTTAAGCTATACAGGTGCATAAGCGCGTTAAAGGGCGCAATAATTAAAGAAAACGTTTCTGATAAATTAAACTTACGCATATCAGCCTCTTGCATGTCAATAAGGCTACTTAGCTTTGCTTCTTTGATGCGCTCATGAGCACTTCTGATCATTTCAGCTGATAACTCTAAGCCTTTAACCTTAAAGCCTACTTTAGCTAAATGCATACTTACCCGCGCGGTACCTGCACCCAACTCGAGTACTGGTGCACCGTAATCTTGAGCTAAGTCAGCGTAAAAACGTAAATCATCACGGTAACTTTGGTACTGCTCATTATAAAGTTCAGGAAAAGCATAAATCATCGTTTGACCAGTCTGCGCCAACGCTGCATCATCATGAGTAAATTTCCTTGCTTATCAAGTTCAAAATCACCAAAATCACCCTCAAACTTATAAGCTTTCTTATAAGCCGTATCGTAGCTTTCACGGTAAATCTGTGCACTAAGCATTTCACCTGAAAAAGACGTAGTTTGGATACGCTCGAGTCTTGCTTTGAGTTGTTCGGGGCTACGAAAGGAGTAGTGTTTAAAGAGGGGCATTTTGCTGTAAGGCTGCCAACCCACACCCTCGGGTATAACTTGACCGTGCTTTTTAGCGTAACGTGTTTTTTTATTGCTTTTAAACTGCCGTATTTCGACCCAAAAAGGTGAGTACCATGTTAAGCGCTGTTGCACACCTAAGTTCATGTTTAAGGGTTCATCGCTAAGGTGCATAAAAAATTGCATGGCTGCCCAGTTTACTCGTTTTGCACCTTGTTTCTCTGCTTTTTCTATAATGTCTCGAGGGTCATCATGAAAAATTTCATCACCATGCATGAGCGTAAACCAGTGCCCCACACCGTAGCGCTTATGTGCAGCATCGAGTAAAGCTTGACGATGATAGTCTTGCACCTTAGCACCTTTGGTGACCTCTTCATCTTTTAAAATCAGCTCTACTTGCGGGTAAGCTTTAAGCCGCTCAGCAGTACCATCGCTTGAGCCGTCAAGCACAAAAATGGTGTCTACATGCTTGGCATTAGCTGCCATCATTTCATCAATCATGTCAACTTCATTATGCGTCATGAGTAAGCCAATGTTCATTTTACTAGCAAGCGGCCTTCTTTTAGTTCAAAAACACTGTCTGCCTGCTTAACAAAAGCAGGGCGATGCGCCACCACAATCACTAGCTTGCTTAATGACTCTGCCTTTAAGGTTTCAACCAACACCTGCTCCGTTTCAGCGTCCAGATTAGCACTAGGCTCATCTAACAAAAGAAGCTCCGGTTCACCCAGCAACGCCCTTGCTACCCCCAAACGCTGCTTTTGCCCGCCAGAAAGACCCGCTCCATCCTCTTTTAATTCATAATCAAGCTGCCCCGCTAACTGCTCAACCACATTCTTAAGCTTTACAGCTTGCAAAGACTGCCATAATGCAGCATCTGAAAACACGCGCCCCATAGATAAATTATCGCGCAAACTACCACTTAGCAGGTCTGTACCTTGCGGTACATAAGCGAGCCTTTGCCTAAAGCTAGCTTCCACAATAGAACTGTAAGGCTGACCCTGCCAACTCAAGCTACCCGACGAAGGCTCTAAAAAACGCAGCATTAACTTAAGCAATGTTGTCTTACCCTCACCACTCTCGCCCACAAGGGCAACCAAACCCGTTTCAGGCAAACGCAACGAAAGCTCATTAAGCACTAGCTTATCGTTATAGGCAAAACTTACCCTCTCAAGCACCAAACCCGAAAGCTCGAGTGTTTCACTACTCTCTTGTTGACCTAAAAAAGATTCAGGCTCGAGTAGTTCATGTAACCGTGTTGCTGATGATTGTGCTTGCTTTAAGAGTGCGTAGCCTTTAGGTAAAAGCTGAGCTGGGGTTGAAAGTAAAGCCACTAGCGTTAGGTAAGTAATGACATCTGCTAAGTTATTTTGACCTACACTAACACTACGTATAAGCAAAACAATAAGAAAGCCAATGGCACTAAAAATAAGGATTTGTGCAACAGGAATAGCTAAACTGGCAAGCACTGCGCGCCTTGTCATGGTTTTTTCTGTAAGCAGATTTGCTTTTGAAAACCTGCCTGCCATGAAGGGCAGCGCGGCAAAGGCGCGAATGAGCTCATGATGCTTAAAGCCCTCTTGTAAATCTTGACTCAGTTGCTCTGTATGCGCTTGTGCCTGCCCTGTTATGTTCTCAATACGTTGCCCCAAAACGCGCAAGACCCACACTAAAGGTACACAGGCTAACAGCAAAAGCAGCGTCACGCCAGCATCGATATAAACCAAAACCAGTAAAATACCAAGCAGCGTAAATGCCTCTGCAACAAGCGTGCCTAAACCAAACTGAAAGTACGTTTCAACATCTTTTAAATCCGTTAGAATGCGGCCACTCAGCCCGCCACTGCTACTTGGTAAACGCTCAGGCGTTCTGGCTAACAACGCCTCATAAAGGGCCGCTCGCCAGCGTGCCGTAATGCTAGCTGCCGCCTTACCCAAAGCAGCATCTTGCCCAAACAAGGCAAGTGCTCCTAAAACAACCACCAACACAGCAACAAACAATACTCGAGGCAAAGCAGCAAAGTCAGCTTTCACCAAGACATCATTAAATAAAGGCGTAACCACCAAAGGCGCAACCGCAACCCTCAGCAGGGCATTTAACAGCGCAGACAAAACACCCAACAAAGCCCAACGGGTACGCGGCAAAACTAATGACGGTAAACTCATAAATCTTTAAGGATGCTCGCCACCAGCGCTCTAGCAGCACCCGCCTTAGGCATGGTAGCAAGCAAGCGCTCACGCTTAAATGCCAAAACTTCAGGTGCATTAAGCAAAGAAACAGCCTCATTGGCAACCTGCTCAGATGTAATAGAACCTTTAAGCTCGAGCATAATGTCTTCCTTGGCATCTCTATTGGGCAGCGAAACAGGCAAATCTAGACCCTCTACAAAAACTTTAACCGCATAACGCTTTAAGTACTTACCAATTAGCGGAATAAGCCCTAACCAATGCCCAATACCTTCTAACGGAATGGCTTCGGGTCTATTCATAGGTAAAACCACAATGCTTGGTAAGCCCGCAATACCCAACTCTAAAGTATTTGTACCCGGAATCGTAACAGCCAAATCAGCCGCCCGCATATGCGCATGCCGCTCATGCTCCTCAATCATCTCAATACGCGCACCCGAAGGCGTAAGAACAGTGTTAGCCTCACGCACCCCAGACATACCTGACATAACAGCTTTCTCTTGCCCCAAAATACCCTTTTGAATAGTTTCCTCTGAAATAAGGCGACTCACAGGCCAAACAAAACTCGCCTCAGGAAACACCCTAACTAAATAATCAGCCACCCCAATAACAAACGGAATCAAAAACAATGAAAAGCCATCACGCGTACCCGCCATAAGCACAATATGCGGCGAACCCACCCCCACAGCAGGCACAACCGAACCCACCACATCTGCAACCAAATTACCCACAAGCTCGAGTTTTTCTTCTGGTACATTTTTGCGTTTAGCCTGCGCAAAAGAATAGTCATTATGAACAAACAACTTACTTAAGTGCTTATTCCAAGCGGGTACAAACTTATAACTGTAACTCTTGTAAGCCAGCTTTTTAGCTAGCGTAACCGCCATATTCTGGTTTCCTCCAAGGCTAATCACAAGGCCTTCAGAGCCCTCAAAAGCCTCAGGTTTTTTACCTAAAGAACTAAAAGCAAGGTAATCCTTAACGCTCGTCACTGCGTCGGCACCAAAGCTACTCGCAATCTCGGCTTCACGCCCACTTGCAAACTGACAAGGAATAAGACTAATAACCACCCGCCAGTCAGGCTTTGCCTCACGAAACGCCTTCAAGACAGGATAAGCCCATGTATAAAGCTCACCCGGACCGTTACTAACAAGAACCACTTCCACAAAGTCATTGTTACAAGCGCAGAAAAGAAGAGATGCAAGATGTCTGACAAAAGAGGGAAAAGGGGAAGGTTACAAGAAAAGAAAAACCTAAAGTTTACATCTAAGCCTTTAGCAATGCCTACATAAACGAACAAATACCGCGTTTGCTAGACAATTGAAACTCGAGCATCTGTTTGACATCTTGGCTTTGCTCAGCAAGTTCTTGCAGTAAGACCTTATCTTTTCTTCTAAAAGCACGAATGCCTTTTTCAATCAGCTTGTAGCGCTCACCCGTTATGCCTCGTCTTTCTAAGCCCACTTTATTCAACCTAAAATGCTTAGCTGGGTTACCCCGCACCATGCTAAACGGCAACACATCTTGATTAGTGGCACTACCCGCACCATACATAGCATAAGCACCAATGCGGCAGAACTGATGTAAAATAGCGGTAGAACCCATAAAAGCATAATCACCCACTTCACAATGCCCACCAAGCTGCGCACTGGTTGTTAGTACCACCTGCTTACCCACCTTACAGTTATGCGTAACATGCACATAAGTCATAACAAGAGAACCCTCCCCTACCCTTGTTTCAGCCAACTCACCTGTTGCCTTATGCACCGTAACAAATTCACGCAAAACCACATTATCTTCTAAAACAGCAAAGCTACGCTCCCCCTTATAGCCCGTATCCATGGGCTTACCTGCCAAAATAGCGTAAGGCCCCAAACGACAGTTCTTACCCACCCTTGAACCCTCATGAAGCACCGTACCAGCCTCTAAAACTGTACCTTCAGCCACCACCACATCTGCTTCAATAACAACATTCGGACCAACAACAACCGAATCATGCAGCTCAGCTTCAGAATGAATAATCGCAGAACTATGAATAGGTGACATAAACCTTATAAATTAGAAAAAGCAAAGGTCAACTCACCCTGCGCAGCCACAACATCATCCACATAAGCCTTCGCATCAACCTTCAAAATGCCCCTACGAAACATCACAATAGTACCCGTTAAGCGAAGCTGATCACCCGGCACCACTTTACGCTTAAACTTCACTTTATCCATACCCGCGTAATACCCAATTTCGCCCTCCCCCAAACCCTCACGAACCGCCAAACCAAGCGCCGCAGCCTGAGCCAAAGCCTCCATAATAAGAACACCCGGCATGACCGGCTCCTGCGGAAAATGACCCTGAAAAAAAGGCTCATTAAAAGACACATTCTTAATACACTCAAACGTATCACCCTCTTGAGAAACAAACTTATCAACCAACAAAAAAGGATAACGATGCGGCAAAATTTTCTTAATATCAACGCTCATAAAACACAGTTTAACGCCTAAAAGCAAAAACCCATAAAAGCAACCCCACAAAAACAAAAATGAATACACTCGAGCTTCCGTTAGGATGTACTATCGCCTTTTGCAATTAAAACGCTTGCAGCGTTTTAATTGCCGAACTAGGTGAGTAAAAACAGATGAACTAAGTTGATGGTGTGTTTTACTTGAAAGCCGCTATATGAACCTAAGTCTTAAG
>CAYGTA010000070.1:0-2811 GCA_964352605.1 uncultured bacterium
ATGGGGGGCGTGCTGAGTGGCACTATTGGCGTGCAAGGTCACTATGCCAATGGTTTAGCTGCACTCTATATTGCTTGCGGTCAAGATGCCGCTTGTGTATCTGAATCAGCCATTGGGGTAACCAGACTCGAGCTTACTAATGAGGGTGACCTTTATGCTTCGGTTACCCTGCCGAATCTTATTGTGGGTACGGTGGGTGGGGGCACTTCGCTACCTAGTCAGAAGGCTTGTTTAGATATTTTGGGCTTGTCAGGTAGTGGTCATGCTAGGGCTTTTGCTGAAGTTTGCGCTGGACTTGCGCTTGCGGGTGAGTTATCTATTGTGGGCGCTCTATGTGCTGGTGATTTTGGTAAGGCACATAAGCGCCTTGCGCGAGGTAAGAAGTAACTATGTCTCGCTGGTGGACATATCAAAAGGAGCGCTTTCCGCTTAGCTTAAATGCCACCCTTATTTTTGTTTTTAGTTTATCTGCAGTGAGTTACTCGAGCTTACTTAGAGGCAACGCAGAGTTACCTAGTTTGGCCGTTACGCTTGTCGCGTTTTTATCTTGCTTGTTGTTCTTTTTTGAGTTGCGTGTGGCGGATGAATTTAAAGATTTTGAAGAGGATTTAAAGTATCGTCCTTATAGACCTGTGCCTAGGGGCTTGGTAACAAGGCGTGAATTAGGAATTTTGGCTGGCGTTAGTCTGCTCATACAGTTAGCGTTAGCATGGTGGCTTGAGCCACAGCTTATTTTTTTACTGGCTTTGGTTTGGGCATTTTGGTTTTTAATGTCCAATGAGTTTTTTGTGTCACGTTGGCTTAAAGCTAGACCGCTTTGGTACCTCACTTCGCACATGCTTATTATGCCGCTTATTGATCTTTACGCGACAGCTTGTGACTGGTTAGTGGCAGGTGCAGTCAAGCCTGCTAACGGTTTGGCGTGGTTTTTACTGCTTAGTTTTTTTAATGGTGTGGTGGTTGAGGTGGGTCGTAAGTTACGTGCACCTGAAGATGAAGAGGAAGGCGTTGAAACCTACACTGCTCTTTTTGGTATTCGTCGTGCCAGCATTTTATGGCTTAGTGCCATGCTTGCAACTTCACTAGTGGCTATTTTGGCAGCCATTGAGATTACTATTCTTGGTCCTGTTGCTTTGCTTTTGCTTATCTTGCTAGCAAGCGGTGTTTTTTTACTCCAGCGCTTTCAGACGCCTAAAGCAGGCATGGGCAAAACACTCGAGCTTTTCTCTGGTATTTGGACTATTCTAATTTACTTGAGTGTAGGTATTTTGCCTTTGATTTGGAAGGTTTGGCAGTCATGACGAGCGTTAAAAAGCTTATTTTAAGTCAGCAAGATTATCCTGAATCTGCGCACTTTTTTGGGGGCAAGGCAAGCGCTTTAGCTGCGCTGAGTCAGGCAGGCTTTTGTATTCCTGAGTTTTTTGTGTTGTCACCTGAAGCGTTTAAGCTTAGCTTGTCAGCTTCTCAAAAAGAGCGTTTAGCTGCAACGAAAGACCCTCTTGTTATTAAGCAAATAGTAGAAGATATTCGTTGGGCTGATGAGCTTAGTTTAGCGTTAAATGAGACACTTAAAGCCTTTGATGATAGTAGTCTCTTTGCTGTTCGTTCTTCTGCTTCTGATGAAGATGGCAGTGAACATTCCTTTGCAGGGCAATTAGATAGCTTCTTGTTTGTCTCTAAAAACGATATTGCAGCTCGAGTGCTTGATGTCTGGCGTTCTGGTTTTAGTGAGCGTGTTTTGTTTTACCGTAAAGAGGCTGGTTTAGCGTTTTTACCTACCGCACCTAGTGTGTTGCTGCAAGTCATGGTTAATGCAGATGTGTCTGGGGTTGCCTTTGCTGCTGACCCTATTTCGGGTAGGCGTGCTGTCAAGCTGGTGTCTGCGGTTTATGGTTTGGGTACTGCGCTTGTTTCTGGTGAAGCTAATGCTGATACTTATTATCTTGATAATGCTGCTAAGCTTCTCAGGCAAGAGATTGCTCATAAAGATACGGCACATATGCAAGATGCTGCGAGTCTTGAAGGCGTTAGTGCGCAAGCTGTTGCTGTAGACAAGCGAGACAAGCCTGCCTTAACAGAGGCTCAGGCTAAAGAGCTAGCTTTGCTTGTTAATAAGGCTAGTGAGCATTTTGGTCGACCTCAAGATATTGAATGGGCGATTCAAGATGGCAAGCTTTTTTTACTGCAATCTCGACCGATTACCTCGCTCTTTTCAATGGCTGACCCTGATGGTCTGTTAGGCATTTGGGATAACAGTAATATTGTTGAGAGTTACGGTGGTGTAACAACCCCACTTACCTTTAGTTTTGCGCTTTACGCTTATGAGGGGGTTTACCGTGAGCTCTTGCGTATACTGGGTGTATCTAAACAAAAGCGACTCGAGCAAGAAAATACGTTTAAACATATGTTAGGGCTTATTCAGGGGCGTATTTACTATAATTTATTATCTTGGTATAAGCTTTTAGCCACCTTGCCGGGCTTTAACTTAAATCAAGCCTTTATGGAACAAATGATGGGCGTTAAAGAAGGCTTACCCCCCGAACTGCTAGCTTCACTTAAAACAAAACCTTCTTCCAAGTTAAGAGAAGCTTGGGATGTCGCGGTTGCTGTTTTTGGACTTATAAGAGCAAATCACAAGCTTCCTAGCAGCATTGAAGCATTTTACGCTAGACTCGAGTCTGCACTTGCTTTGCCTAGCATATCTCTTGAGCAGATGCGGGCAGATGAGCTCGTTGTGCATTATCATGATTTAGAGGCTAAACTTCTAAAAAACTGGGATGCACCTTTGGTAAATGATTTTTTTGCCATGAT
>CAYGTA010000070.1:2911-14444 GCA_964352605.1 uncultured bacterium
CTTATCTTGCAAAATTTGGGGACCGTTGTTTAGAAGAACTCAAACTTGAAAGTGCCACCTTAAGTGATGACCCCAGCCTTCTTTTAAGGTCAGTTGGTAATTTGGCAATGCATCCTGAAAGATTAAGCGTTACTGAAAGTGCTGAGCTAAGCATGCGTGAACAAGCAGAAGCTAATATTAAAACGGTCATTAAAAACCCGCTCCGGAGACGCATCTTTAACTGGGTCTTAGGTCAAGCTCGAGCTCGAGTGCGAGACCGTGAGAATTTAAGGTTTGAACGCACAAGATTATTTGGGCGTATTCGTAAGCTGTTCTTAGCTTTGGGTAAACGCTACTACGCAGTTAATTTACTTGAGGATGCTCGCGATATCTTTTATCTTGAGGTTTCTGAGGCTTTGGCTTTGGTTGAAGGCAGCTCTACACTAACCAATATTAAGGGGCTAGTTGCGCTTAGAAAAACGGAGTTTGAAGCCTACCATGAGCAAGCTGCGCCAGATGAGCGGTTTGAGACGCGCGGCATTGTCTATCAGGGGAACAGCTTTAAAACAAACAAAGCGGCTGAAGTGATTGATTTATCTGGTGATTCACGTCAGGGGCTGGCTTGCTGCCCCGGCGTTGTTCGTGGGCGTGTCACGGTTGTAACTGACCCTAGGAACGCCAGCATGCAAGTGGGTGACATTTTGGTTGCCAAACAAACTGACCCTGGTTGGATTATGCTTTTTCCGGCAGCTTCAGGCTTACTGGTTGAACGGGGTAGCTTGTTGTCTCACTCTGCTATTGTGGCTAGAGAAATGAATATTCCTGCCATTGTTTCTATAGCGAATGTTACGCAGTGGCTAAAGACAGGTGATTTGGTAGAATTTGACGGCACCACCGGCATCATAAAAAAACTTGACGCCCCTAAAGAGTCAACTGAACATGAGTGAGATTACCGAACGCGCTGCCTTTGACTTTATACGCTACGCCCAATGCTGGGAAGACGCAGACATATTGCTGCAAGGCCTAAACATTCAAAAGGGTGATACCTGCTTGTCAATAGCCTCCGCAGGAGATAACAGTTTAGCCATGCTCAGCCAAAACCCCGCTAGGGTTATAGCGCTAGACTTAAGCAAAACACAACTCGCTTGTCTAGAACTACGCGTAGCTGCCTATAAAGAACTCGAGCACAGTGAGTTACTTGAACTTATGGGCTCTAAAGCAAGCAAGCGAAGACTCGAGCTTTATAAGCGTTGCCGTTTGTTGTTAATTAGCGATGTTAAAGCGTTTTGGGATGCTAATGAACGCGCAATTGAAGCAGGTATAGGGAGTGCGGGTAAGTTTGAAGCTTACTTTGCTCTCTTTCGAAAGCGTGTTTTACCGCTTATTCATAGGCAAAAAACCGTTCAGGCTTTACTTGAACCTAAAAGCAAACTAGAGCGCCAACAATTTTATAAGGCAAGTTGGGATAACTGGCGCTGGCAGGGTTTATTTCGCATCTTTTTTTCACGTTTTGTCATGGGTCGTCGTGGGCGTGACCCTGAGTTCTTTAAATACGTTGAAGGTAGTGTTGCTAAGCGCATTTTAACACGCGCTGAGTACGCCTTAACTGAACTTGACCCTAGCGAAAACCCTTACTTGCAGTGGATACTCACCGGTACTCACAAAACCGCTTTACCTTACGCTTTACGCGCTGAGCATTTTGACAGTATAAGAACAAATATCGATAAGCTCGAGTGGCATGAGCAAGCTATTGAAGACTACTTAAAAGATAACCCAAGTAAAGTGCAGCGCTTTAACTTGAGTGATATTTTTGAGTATATGTCTGAAGAAAATACAGAGCATCTACTGTTAACGCTTGCGAATGCCTCAGAGGCAAGTGGGCGTTTGGCTTACTGGAATATGCTGGTTCCTAGAAGTCGACCTGAGCGTTTAAAAGCGAAACTCGAGCCACTTGATGAGCTGGCAAAGTCACTCTTTTTGCAAGATAAGGCTTTTTTTTACAGTCGTTTTGTCATTGAGGAAGTTAAGGGATGAATGCCTATTTAGGCATGCTTTTTATTGCAGGCATGCTGGGCGGACTTATGGTTGGCTTAAGGTTTTTGCAAAAACAGTTTGAGCTAAATGCTGAGGTTAGCCGTAAACTTATGCATGTCATTATGGGTTTGGTGACCCTTAATTTGCCGTGGTTATTTACAAAAAACTGGCCTGTTGTGAGTTTGGCTTTGCTTACGGCGCTAGCTTTATTTGGACTTAAGCACTCTAAATTAAAAGATGACTTAGGTCAGGTTTTGCATGCTGTAAAACGTAGTTCTTATGGTGATTTGGCCTTTCCTTTGGCAGTTGCTACCGTTTTTGTTCTTTCTAACGGCAACGCTATTTTGTATTGCATTCCTATTCTTATTTTGACCCTTGCAGATGCTACTGCTGCACTCATTGGTTTACGTTATGGCTCTTTGCATTATCAGGCAGCCGAGGGTAGCAAGAGCGTTGAAGGATCTATTGCTTTTTTGAGCGTTACGTTTAACAGTGTGCTTTTAAGTTTGCTTATCTTTACAGATATTGGCAAACTTGAAAGCATTTTGATTGCTTTTATTTTGGGTTTACTTGTCATGATGCTCGAAGCGGTATCTTGGGCTGGGCTTGATAATATGTTTATTCCTTTGGCCAGTTTTTTGCTGTTAAGCAATCTTATACTCATGACTCAAGCGCAATTACTTGCTAATTTAAGTTTTATTTTAGGCTTGGTTTTACTTATCATTATTGCAAAGCAACCCGTTGTGTTTGACTCAACAGGCGTCATGGCTGCAGCTGTCATTGGCTATCTTATATGGGCAACCGGAGGCTGGCTTTGGCTTCTAGCACCCATCACCTTTTTCTTAAGTTACCGCCTCATTTTACCAGAAGCACAACTTAGCAGTTCAAAAGAAAGCAGAGCTGTGCCTATCACCGTTTATTCGGTCTTGAGTGTCACAGCAGCAGGGCTTATCTGGCTTTTATTTGCAGATACCCTCAAGATGCCTAACTTAATACTGCCTTACATGCTTTCTTTTGCAGCTTACCTAGCCTTAGTTGGCGTAGCTCGAGCTGAACAAAAGATGACTTTTAAAACACGTTCTTTTTTAATCTGGCAGAGCATTATTTTTGCTTGGTTTATCATTCCTTTTATCTTTTATATTTGGCAGGGCTTTCAGTGGCAAAATGGCCTTATTTTGCTCAATGCCTTTATTGTCATAAGCTTAGCAGCTTTTGTTTTTTACTATATTCAACCCGAAGTTAAACGCAACCCTAGTGACATGGTGCGCTGGCGCTGGCAAGGAGGCATTGCCGCAGCTAGCTCTATCTTAGGCATCATTCCTTTATTTTTCTTATGACTATAAATCTTTACAAAACCTCTTCAGACTTAGCTGCCTTTGAAACGTCAAGCCTTTATGACGGCTTTCCAAAAGAGCAACTCGAGCTTCATAAGGTAGATGTCCATTTGCTTCTCTTTGACAATAATGAAGCTGTGGCACGCTGTTCTCTTTGGTGGCAAGATACAGCTGCTTATTTAGAGCATAAGCTTGGCTTAATTGGTCACTACGCTGCGCAAACAGACGCTGCTGCTAAGCAACTACTCGAGTTTGCTACGAATCATTTAAAAGCGCAGGGCTGCACGTTAGCGGTGGGTCCTATGGACGGGAGTACTTGGCGTAGCTATCGTTTTGTTACGCAGGGTGACGCGCCTCCTTTTTTTCTTGAGCCTAGTAACCCTAGTGCTTACCCTGAACAGTGGCAAGCTGCTGGCTTTGGGGTTTTCGCGAACTATCTTTCTGCGTTGCAGAGCGACATTCCTAGCTTTCCTGACTTAGAAAAGAGGCTTGAGGCTTTAGCTGAAAAAGGCATTCAGATTAGAACCCTTAATCAAGAAAGCCTGACTGAAGATTTAGAAGCGATTTATAATTTGAGCCTAAAAAGTTTTGCCACTAATTTTTTATATAACTCGTTAGATAAAAGTGAATTTATAGCGCAATATCAACAAGTACTCCCTTTTATTAATCCTGAACTTATTTTGCTAGCTGAGCAAGAGGGTAATTTACTAAGTTTTATGTTTGCTTTACCCAATTTAAGCCAAGCACAGCGCTCACAAGTAATGGATACGTTTATCATTAAAACCATTGCTACAGACCCTGAGTTTATGGGGCAAGGCTTAGCTGGCACGCTCACCCAACTGGTCATGCAAAAAGCCAAAAAATTGGGCTTTAAAAACGTCATTCACGCCCTTATTTACAGTGATAATGCTTCCTTAAAGTTAAGCAATAAGTATTCAGAAACCCTACTCAGGCGTTACGCACTTTTTTCTAAAAGCTTATGAATATAGCTAGTATTTTAAAGGAACAAGCCCAAGCTCGAGCTTCTTCAATTGCTGTTCTTGATACCTTTAAGGCTAAAGATCGTGCTACTAGCTTTGCTGAGCTTGATAGGCAGGCAGCTCAAATTGCTCATTTCTTAGAGCGTGAAGGGCTTAAGAAAGGGGATGCTGTGCTGGTATTTCAAACCATGTCAGCTGAGCTTTACGCTTTGCTAAGTGCTCTTTTTCGTTTAGGTTTGATAGCTGTCTTTATTGACCCTTCAGCAGAGAAGGGTCACATAGAGCGTTGTTGTCAACTTTACCCACCTAAAGCCTTAGTAGCTAGCACAAAAGCGCATCTTTTACGTTTTGTCTCTAAAGCCCTCAGGCAAATTCCTATAAAAATTTCCATTGGACCTCGTATTCCTTTGACTAAACCACTCGAAGGTTTTAAGGAACTCGAGCCGCTAGCTTCAATTGCAGCTTGCTCTGCAGATTCACCTGCCCTCATGACCTTTACGAGTGGCAGTACAGGTCAACCTAAAGCCGCGGTGAGAAGTCATGGCTTTTTAATTGCGCAGCATAAGGCTTTGGCTAAAAGTTTGCATCTTGAGGCTACTGAAACAGATGTGAGTACGTTGCCTATTTTTGTACTGGCTAATTTAGCTTCAGGCTTAACAAGTCTTATTCCAAATGCTGATTTGCGTAATGTAGGTAGGGTTAATGCCGCAGTTATTTTTAAGCAATTAGAGCAACACAAACCCCAAAGACTATCAAGCTCACCAGCTTTTCTGGCTAGGCTTATAGAGTACGCAGAAGAGCATAAACTCAAGCTCGAGTGTTTAGAAAAAGTCTTTACAGGGGGCGCACCTGTCTTTCCTAGTTTGCAGGCTAGGGCGCAGGCAGTGTTTCCTAACGCCAGCATAACAGCAGTTTATGGTTCTACTGAGGCAGAACCCATTGCTCATATTGCTTGGCATGACTTAAGTCATACAGATAAAGAAGCTATGCGGCAGGGTAAAGGCTTATTAGTGGGTTTGGTTACGCCTGACCTTAACTTACGAATTATTAAACCTCTTGGGAAAACTTTAGATTTAACTGAAGATGCCTTTGTTAAGCTTTCTCAAGAAAAGCATGAGGTGGGCGAAATTGTTGTTTCTGGTGCTCATGTTTTACATGGTTATTTAAACGGTTTAGGCGACGAAGAAACAAAATTTAATGTCTCAAACCAGAACCAAACTCAGCGTTGGCACCGCACTGGCGATATGGGTTACTTAGATGAGCACAATAGACTTTGGTTACTAGGTAGAAGTAGCGCAGTTTTGCAAGATAACAAAGGCACTCTCTACCCTTTTGCTTTAGAGTGCGCCGTTAGCCATTTAGCTTATGTCAAACGCAGCGCAGTTGTATTGCATAAAGGCAAACGTTTACTTTTAATAGAAAGTGATGAAGCTTTTAATAAACAAGTGTTACTTAAAGACTTCGCTTGGGCTAAGCTAGATGCCGTTCACAAAATGCAGCTACCTGTAGATAAACGGCACAACGCAAAAATAGACTACCCTGCACTCAAAGAAAAACTCGAGCGTTTACCTTAAGGTTTGAAAAGAGCAATCTCCAAAATAATATTTTTGTTATAGCTCTTATGCTTTTATAGGGCTTATGAAACCCAAAAAGGCATCTTTTTTTCAACTTGCACAAACCTTTATTGCTGGCTTTGCTTTTGCTTATGGCATTGTTTATGTTTTAAATCATTTGTAGCTTTGTTTTGACCAAAAAGCGCTTATTCATTTGCTTGAATGCGAGTCTCAACACCCATTGCTTTGAGTTCAGAGGCAATCAAAATGGCATCTTCTTCTGAAATGTCTTTAAGTGCTAACTCAATCTCACCTGCCATCGCCAATACGCTAAATTGCCCTCGCCGAAAAGGCTGGGAGATTTCGCCTTTACTGGCAGCTTGAACAGCTTCATTAAGTTCACGAAAATACGTCCAAAGCTTATCTTCAGTCATGTGTTTTAGTCTAGCTCGAGTGTGCTGGTGTTTAGCATTTTCCGCAGTGCCCTGCTAAGCTTTCGTCTTCGACTTGCAGAGTTGAGTGGCGTATTTCGAAGTGGTCATGTAGACCTTGGGTGGCTTCTTGTAGTAGGCTGCTGGTGCTTTGCGGTATTTCTTTCATGACTAAGTGGGCTGTTAAGGCAGTTTCGTTGGTGCTCATGCCCCAAATATGCAAGTCATGTACGTTTAGTACTTGAGGTAGGCTTTGTAAATAGCTTCTTACCACGTCTAAGTCTATGCTGCTTGGTACTGCGTCTAAAGATAGGTTTAGGGCGTCTTTGAAAAGTCCCCATGTTCCCCATAGAACGACCCCAACTATGACTAAGCTTATGGCAGGGTCAAGCCAGTTTGCGCCTGTAAGTATTATGGCAATTCCTGCTAGGAGTACGCCGAGGGTAACAAGCCCGTCAGCCATCATGTGCAAGTAGGCACCACGAATATTTACGTCACTTGTGCCTTTTGCAAAGAGTAATGCTGTTCCAAAATTAACGACTAGCCCGACTAAGGTTACAGCAATAATGGTTGCACCTTGTATGGGTTCTGGAGATTGTAAGCGACTTAGCGATTCCCATAAAACAATAGCCATGGCGGCAAATAATAATAAGGCGTTTACTAAAGATGCAACTATAGGGGAGCGTTTTAGGCCGTAGGTATAGCGATTGTTAGCTTTACGTTGCGCTAAGTGACTTGCTACCCAAGCAATGATTAGCGCAAGTACATCACTGGCGTTATGGCCTGCATCTGCAATTAAACCTAACGAACCAATACGCATCCCTATAATGGCTTCAATAATGACATAAGCTGTGTTTAGACCTATACCTATGGCAAAAGCTCGACCAAAGCTTGCGGGTGCGTGGCTGTGCGTATGTCCGTGATTATGATTATGCGCCATATAGATTATCCGTGTAAAACATGCTCTAAACCGCAGCTAAGGACTTGCTTAACATGGTCATCATCTAGACTGTAGTAAACGTAGCGGCCTTCTTTACGTGTTTTTACTAGGCGCATTTGTCTTAGGTGTCTTAGGTGATGTGAGGTGGCTGATTCGCTGAGGTTTGCGTGTTCTGCTAAGTCTGTTACGTTGTGTTCTGCTTCGCCGAGTGCTGCCAACATTAAGATTCTGGCGCTATCCCCTAGCGTACGAAATAATTCTGCCACTGAAATAGCAGTTTCTTCATCTAGCTTCTGAATAATGGGTTTCATAGTTCAATACCTGAAAATATGTTCATATATTAGATTATAAGCCTATCGTAACTATGCTTGTCAAACTGCTCCCATAAAAAAAGATGACAAGCCCCAAAACTTGTCATCTTTTTTTATAATTTAATTACAGTAAATTAAGCTTGCTTAGCCAACAAATCGCGAATTTCTGTTAGTAAAACTTCTTGAGCATCAGGTTCAGCAGGTGCTTCCGCAGCTTCCTTCTCCATTTGTGCTTTAACATTATTATAAGCTTTTACAATCATAAACAATGCAAACGCAATAATAACAAAAGAAATAATGGCATTAATAAACAAACCATAAGCAAGAACCGCAGCGCCCGCTTCACGCGCACCATCTACCGATGTAAACACAACATCAGGTGTTGGGTTACGTAAAACCACAAACAAATTACTAAAATCAGGCATACGAAAAATACCTGAAACAATCGGCATAACAATGTCATTAACAAGGGAATTCACAATAGTACCAAAAGCAGCACCAATAACAATACCCACTGCTAAATCAAGCATATTCCCTTTAACCGCAAAATCCCTAAATTCCTTTAACATAAAGACCTCCTAAATGTGTCGAGCTAAGCTCGCCCGCACATCATACCCTATCAGTGACTAACGTAATTATGACAAAAGTGAGAAAATTAACACCCAAGTCCTACAAATAGCACCGACAATAGAGTACTTTGCCTTTATGCTGCTCTAAAGAACCCCGATTCAAGGTACTTAAACTTGTAGTCCTAAGCCTAGTCCTTATGCTTCTAAGCGCATGCAGTAATACAACAGAAGGCATAAGCGACATAGATATACGCTCGAGTGATTACAGCATAGATTTAAAATTTGTAGGTGAAGGCTTTTCGCAATCACAACAAACTGCGTTTACTAAAGCAGCTAGCAAATGGGCAACCATTATTACAGCAGACTTGCCAAGCGTTACCCTAACGCAACCTAGAGATGTCTGTGGTTTTGGTGGCGAAAGCGTAAGTGGCGTTATAGATGATTTACTCATTGTTATAAAACTAGATGACATAGATGGTGAAGGTAAAATATTAGGCGCAGCTTTCCCAAGCGTCGTTAGAAGCAGTAATGAACTCACAGCTATCGGCTGCATGATGTTCGATAAGGCAGACTTAAGCGCCTTAGAAAAAGAAAACGCTTTAGACAACGTCATCTTACATGAAATGGGACACGTCTTAGGCATAGGTTCATTCTGGCAACCCCTAAACGGCTTTAACAGTCGTAACCTACTCGAGTTTGCCTCTAGCTCTTCTGAAGCTTGTAATGCTACAAATACCTTTAGCCTTAAACCCGGCTTTACAGGCAAGTACGCTAATGCTGAGTATGAAGCTTTAGGCTTTACAGGCAACACACCCGTAGAAGATCAGTATGGTGCTGGCACCCAATGTAGTCACTGGGATGAAGCTTTGTTTGGTCATGAACTCATGACAGGCTTTTCAGATGATGGTGACATGCCTTTGAGCCGCCTGACCATAGCCTCGCTAGCTGACCTTGGTTATCAAGTTGATTACAGTCAAGCAGACCCGTACACCTTGCCCCCCTGCTATGTGAGCAACTGCCTAAAACCCCAAAGTCATGAACAGCCTGAACACTGGGAAATCATTCTACCCGCCCGCTACAAGATTGATGATAATAATCGCATTACAGCTTTATATTAGTTTAGCTAAGACTTTAGTCTAGATAAGGCTTTAAACTTCAAATCATTTGAGGCTTCTAAGCTATTTTTTCACTCGAGTATCTTATAAAGTGAATCTTGAACTAAGTTAGCTTGGTTCTTTCATGAATCATTGCTAAATTCACTACACCTTTTCTCACGGTACGCCCTGTATACTTCTTGAGTGCTGAGGCTTTCGCGTTACTTTATCCGTGAAACCAGCGGTCTTTATCTTTTTGGGGTAGCGGCTGTTTGCTTACTTTTATCTATTGATTTACTTACCACTTGGGCTAAATTTTTAATTGAGCAAGATGCTTCGCTTTTAACCGTTGCTAGACTCATGCTTTACAAAACACCTTTTTTCTTGCATTTAGCCATGCCGCTCGCCATTGTCTTTGCCGTTCTTTTGGCAACAGGTCGTTTGGCTAAAGATAGCGAACTTAAAGCAGCTTACTCTTTAGGTGTAAATCCTTTTAATTTGCTCTTACCCATGCTGGCTTTTGCATTTGTTGTTAGTTTGTTTATTGTGATTAACAATGGCTATTTAGAACCCACTGCTAATCGTGCTTACGAAGTTCTAGAAGACAGTTTTTTCTATACCAAGCCCCCACCTGAAGTGCAAAGCAATGTTGCTTACCGCATCTCTGACGACAGTATTTATTTTGCAGGGCGTATTCGCGCAGATGAAGATAATAAAAACCTTGCAACGCTAAGTGGGCTTTATATTTTAGAGAGTGATGGCACCATTATTACCGCGCCCGAAGGCCAATGGAACTCTGAAACAAGAACTTGGCTTCTTTATGATGCACAGCGTGTTGAGAGTGACGGTAGTACCAGCTTATCTAGTGAACTCGAGCTTCCTTTTGAAACCGCTGAGGATGCTGCTGACAGCCTTCAGGATAGCTCTGCGCTTAGCTTAACGGAGCTTTCGCGTCGTATTGACTCAGTAAAGCAAGCAGGTGGGGAATTAAGAGATTTACAGTTTGCTTTTCATCAGCGTATTGCAGATGCTTTTAGTGCTGTTATTTTTGCCCTCATCGCCGCCGTTTTAGGTTTACAACTTCATAACCGAACAGCTGGTTTTGGCTGGACAATTGCGCTCATTGTTGTGTTTTGGGTTATCTGGACACTCTCAGGGCAGTTGTTTGAGCAAAACATTTTGTCAGCTCGAGTGGCTGCTTGGATGACCAGTGGTGTCACGGGTATTGCAGGGCTTATCTTTGCTTGGTGGCGGTTTCGTTGAAGCGTTTTAATGCTTACCTTATGCGTGAAATCATTCCGCTTTATGGTGCCGGAATTATTGCTTTTGCTTTAGCTCTTTTGGGTCTTATTTTTGTTAATGTTTTAGCAGATGTTTTAGCTCGCGGCGTGCCACCTGCTTTGGTATCTGAATTTTTGCTTTACAGCTTACCTGCTGCTTTGGGGCGTTCTTTACCGCTGGCTTTGCTGTTTGCAACGCTGCTTGGTTTAACTCGCTTATCGCAAGATAGTGAAGTGAAAGCAGCTTTGCTTTTAGGGCTCAGTCCTAAGCAATTCATGATGCCTTTGCTGAGCTTAGGTATTGTTATTAGCATGCTTAGTTTTTTTAATAATGAGGTCATTGTGCCTTGGGCGCAGCAGCGTGCTTCTGAAGTTGAGAAAGATATTCTCCTAACCAGTCCTGACGCCTTTTTAGAAGAAGGAAGCTTTTTTACTGATGCTCTCGGGCGTAGTATTTATATTGAGTCTTTAGAACCAGGTGGCATTTTTAACAATGTCACTGTCATTCAGTCAGGTGGGGCTTCTGGGCCTCGTGAAGTCATTACGGCAGCTAAAGGTCAGCTTGATAATGAGGCGGGCTTATGGCGTTTAGAAGACATTCGTTTTTCTACTTACCGTAATAGTCGTCTGGTGCAAAACACAACGGCTGAAAAAGCGACTTTGCCTGTCAGACGCTTGTCTGCTGGGGGTAACACAAATCCTGAGCTTACCTTTTTGCCGTTTCGTGAACTTTTGCAACGCATTCGTGAAGGCAGTGGTCGTCAGGGTGCCGAGTGGACAGCCTTACACCGTAAATTTGCTGAACCTTTAGCGGCCATTACCTTTGCCATTTTTGCGCTTGCCATTACCTTGGTTAGTTTTAGAGGCGCTTTTAGTTTAGGTTTGGTATCTGTACTGTTCTTAACCTTTATTTATTACGCAACATGGAGTGTCGCTAACACGCTAGGGGCTCAAGGCACCATTCCAGCTTGGTTAGCAGGCTGGTTACCTGTCTTTCTTTACGCAAGTGCAGGTAGCATCTTACTAGG
>CAYGTA010000071.1:0-14321 GCA_964352605.1 uncultured bacterium
GTCCCTGCTGAACCTCGGTCAGCCATAGTTCTATCTTTTGCAAATCTATCTAACGAAAAGGGTGCTATGAGTTCAGGGGTTTCACCTGTAGCTACAAGTTGCGCCATTTGCTCTCCACTAACAGGAATGGCCTTAAAGCCCCATGTTCCCCAGCCTGTATTAATCAAAAAATTCTCAACCGGTGTTTTGCCCATAATGGGTGAGTAGTCAGGACTCATGTCACAAATGCCAGCCCATTGTCTGTTTATGCGCAAGTTTTTCATGAAGGGTAACAGTAAGCCTGCTTGGTAAGAGCAGCTTTGCAGTAAATCATGACTCGAGCGTTTACTGTAAGAGGGCTGTCTGTCTATTTCTGCGCCCATAAGCATTTCACCTCGAGCAGTCTGGCTTACATAAAAGAGTAAATCTGTACTACCGACGATAGGGTCAAAGGTCTGCTCATAATGATTCGTAACAAAAGCTTGCAAAGGGTGTGTACGAATAGGAATGCGTAAACCAGCCATGGCGCAAATAGTACTTACATGCCCCCCTGCATTGCTTATCACCATGCCTGCTTCTATAGTGCCTTGATTTGTTTTTACCCCCATTACTTTGTTGTCTTTCATAATGAGGTCAGTAACTAAGGTGTTCTGGTGAATATGAATACCTTCATTCATGGCACCTTCAGCTAAGGCCCAATTTACTCGGTCATGCCGAGCCGTTGCACCACTACGGTGGTAACTACCACCAAGCACAGGCCATGTTCCACCGCAGTCAAGGTCAATCTGAGGGCAAATCTCTTTGACTTCTTCAGGCGTAACAAAAACCGTGTCGGAACCAAAAGCTTGATTCATAATCGCCCTTGCACGTTCACCTTTTAAGCTCGCTTCACTATGAGCAAGTTTAAGCATGCCTTTGGTTTTATGCATAATCCAGCGACCTGTTTCAGCTTCAAGTTGTTTGTAAAGCTCCACACTTCGCTGGTAAAACTTAACCGCCTCAGGAATGCCATAATCCGCTCGGATAATAGTGGTATTACGCCCAGAGTTACCCCCACCAATATAACTACGCTCGAGTATGGCTACATTTGTTATGCCGTGTCGTTTGGCTAGATGGTAGGCGGTTGATAAGCCGTGCCCACCGCCGCCAATGATAATGACATCATAGGCTTTTTTGGGTTTTTGCCACCTAAGCTTTACTTGTTTTTCCATAAATTCATTCATCTAATGAATCCTTTGAGTCGCTCGCTTAAATCATGAGCAAAAGGTGCTGCGGTCATTATGAGTACTCGCGCTTCTTCAAAGTAAAGTTTGACAGGCAAGTGAGCAACAGCACCTTGCGCAAATGCAGGGCGTTTTAAAGGTAATTTCCAAGCACACTCGAGTTCTAAAAAATGATGTGCATCTTCGCTGCTAAGCCAAACGCCTACAAGGCTTGCCTCTTTTGTAATGATTGCATAGTCATCCTTTAGTTTTGGAATGACTTCTGCTTGAACATAAACTTCATCTGGTGCAACTCTGAAGCTTAGCGCAGCAGAGAAATCAACTTCATCTAAAGCACTAGGCAAAGCCACAATGCGTGTCATTGGCAAACGTTTAAGCTCGAGCACGCCTTGCCTCCTTATCGTAAAAAGGTAACGCAACTCGTTTAGCCTGCTGGCCATCTATAGTGACTTCACTAGGCAATTCACCATCTAAAAAGTAAAGCCACGCCAACATCACGCTTTTTTGAAGTACAGGTGAATACGTGCTAGAAGTCACATAGCCCACATACTCACCCTTACTGCTATACAAGATACTTCCGTCATAGGGTGCAGTATCTGTTTGTATTTCAAGACCTACCAGTTGTTTATCTAAAGGAATTTTATTGGTTCTAGTTAAAGCATGATGCCCTATAAAACCAACCTTGTTTTTAGCAAGCATCCATTCATGCTGAATGCGTCTTGGGGTTGAATCAAAATCAGTATCTTTATTGACCAGAATATGCCCCTTCTCAAGCCTAAGCTGCTCGAGTGCTTCTAGCCCGTGGGGTTTTATACCTAAGTCTTGACCTAAGTGCATAAGGGCACGCCATAATTTGACAGCATCTTCTGCAGCGTGATGCAGCTCAAAAGAAAGTTCCCCTGTAAAGCTAAGTCTAAAAACCTTGCAATCTACCCCAGCCACTTTCGCGTCAGTATGACAAATAAAAGCAGGTGGATACTCGAGCCCGGCACGTTTTAAAAGGTCTTTAGCTAGCGGTCCTGTTACGTTAATAGCCGCAAGCGACATGGTTACATTCATAATGCGAACATTCATGTTCCAAGTTGCAGCCCAATCTCGCAACCATGCTTCTGCAACTGATGAACCACCTGATGTAAAGCTTAAGAAATAACGCGTATCGCTTTCTTTAGCGATCAAACCGTCATCCATAATGTAGCCACGTTCATCTAGCAGCAGCACATAACGTGAGCGACCTGTTTTAATGCTTGAAACTTGGGTTGGGTAGATTTTTTCTAAAAAGGCAAGTGCATCTGGTCCAGAGACAATCATTTTACCAAGCGTGCTCACATCGCCAATAGAAACAGCTTCACGAACTGCCCAGTATTCTTCTAAAGTATTACCATAAGTCCAAGGTCGCCACCAGCCACCAATACGGTCCATACGGGCACCCAAATTACGATGCTCTGCATCTAAAGCTGTTCTTGGTACAGCGTGAAGCTGTGAGCCAGCAGCCACCTCAGCCAAAGTAAGTTGCTTAGCTACAGGTCGGGCGGTAAAGCGATCTTGCAGCGTTTTGCCTTTTTCTAGCAAAAAACTACGCATATGAGGCAGACAAACGCTACCCTGACAAGGCCCTGTACCCGCCAACGTTGCTCGCTTAAGCAACTCCATTTCATGAAAGCCTTGCTTCCAAGCAAAGTTCAAATCATCAGCTGAAACTTCTGAACAGGAACAAACCAAGCCTGATTTTGGGCAACTAGGCAACTCAGCTGCTGAAGCACAATCCCCAACGGTTGTCACATTTTCAAGACCATTTGCCATTCGAGCCAGCACATCACGAGGATGAAACCCCAAACCAACCGAAACCGTATCGCAGTCATAACGAGCTTCTAAACCCAAAGCATCTTTAACAACTACAGCCTTTACGCTTTCCTCACCCTCAAAACGAACAATCTCACCCTCAACATGCGTTGCACTAAGACCCTCTGGCGGCGTACCCACCGCAACCACCCGACCCAAATTAAGCCCCGCTTTATGCATAACCGAAGCAGCTCGAGCTGTCACTATACCTGCCAAATGATTCCCTTCAGCTACCGCCTGTATTTCAGCTGCGCCTGTTGCCACAATAATATTTTTAGGATAAATGTTTAGCATTTCTTGCTCAGTTCGAACCACCACCAGTGGCCCTGCGTATATACCAATAACCTCTTCGCCTTGCTGTGCATCTAAACCCAGAACTTTTTTACCTTCTGCTTCAGCTTTATTTAAGGCTACCTGACCTGATTCCCCTAAACCAATCACAACGGTATCGCAATGAATAAAGCGAGTATGCCGTTCATGGTCTGAGGGCACATCAAAACAAAGAGGTGGTGTGCCTTCTAAATGGTCTCTTTGCACCACCATGCCTGCCTTAGCTTTCGTCTGACAAGCACGAACATAACTAACACCATTAACCGTTACCAAACAATGCGGGCAATCACCAGCATGGCACAAACATCCACCCTTAATTGGGTGCAAGTTTGCACGCAAGCTCGCAAGCAAAACACTATCACCTTGCTTAAATGCAACCGGCTTACCATCAATAATCAGACGCTGAGAATCAGACATTCTAAATAATAACTCCTATCCCTAAACCCCTTAACCTTAGAATGGACTAAGCTTAAGCAATAGTAGCTATAGCTTGTCAAGCCACGCAGCTTGCAATTCAAATTTTGCCATCAAACTATTGCTACCTATTACATATAAAATCATTGTCATGAACATCTACTTTGGCATCAAATACCATAGCAACTTAGAAAACAAAGCTCACATTGATTTTGTTTTAAACACCCTAGAGTCACTAGGGCACAAGCTTAGTTTTATACAACGAGACCTAGAACACTGGGGCGAAAAACAAGTATCAGTTCAAACACTCATGCAAAAAACATTTGAGCAAATTAGTAACAGTGACTTAGTGATAATTGACATAAGTGAAAAAGGCGTAGGTTTAGGCATAGAGGCAGGCTACGCACACGCCAAACAGAAACCAATCAAAGTGATAGCCCAAAAAAACTCAGACATATCTGCAACCCTAAAAGGCATAAGCTCGAGTGTTTACTTCTACACTTCACAAAAACAGCTTAAAGTCATTTTGCAACAGCTCAGTTCATAAGCGGTTAGACTAGCATTATGACGGTTTTTGAAATCACAGCTGTTCTTTTAACAGTCACTGCAGTATTTGGCTATATAAATGAGCGTTTCATAAAATTACCCACAACCATTGGCGTAACCCTCATAGCGCTTATCTTATCTTTAGGCTTACTCATTTTTGGAGGCCCCGAATTAAGCGAGTGGGCTGCCAAGTTTTTAGAGAATCTTAATTTTGATGAGCTGGTCTTAGAAGGCATGCTTAGTTTTTTACTCTTTGCAGGTTCATTAACAGTCAACCTTGATGATCTCAACAAACAAAAACTACCCGTACTCATACTCGCAACCTTTGGCGTAGTGCTATCAACCTTTATGGTAGGTGGTTTGACCTTCTTTTTCTTAAAAGCTTTAGGACTCGAGCTTCCTTTTTTGTATGCTCTTTTGTTTGGCGCGCTCATTTCACCTACAGACCCAATTGCCGTTTTAAGTATTTTGAAGAAAGTGGGGGTTCCAAAAGATATTGAGACACTCATTACGGGTGAATCTTTATTTAATGATGGTGTTGGTGTGGTTGTCTTTAGTGTCATTTTGGGTTTGATTGGCACAGGTCACGGTCACGGTGGCGAAGTCAACATCACTATGCTCTTTGCCCAAGAGGCACTGGGAGGCATTGCTTTTGGTCTTGTCATTGGTTTAATTGCCTATTATTTACTTAAAAGCATAAATAACTATACGGTTGAAATATTAATTACACTCGCGCTTGTAGCTGGGGGTTACGCACTGGCTTTAAATTTACATACTTCTGGCCCTTTAGCTATGGTCGTTGCAGGCTTATTTATAGGAAATCGCGGGCGGCTTTTCGCCATGTCAGACAAAACCCGTGAACACTTAGATACCTTTTGGGAATTAACAGATGAAATCTTAAATGCTGTTCTTTTTGTACTCATTGGTTTAGAGATGCTGGTTGTAAAATTTAATTTACTAAGCATAGAGGCTGCTTTACTCATCATTCCTTTAGTGCTCTTCGGGCGTTTCATAAGCGTAGGTTTACCCATTTCCTTACTGCGTTTAAGCCGCCTAAACTTTCGTCCTTATACTATACGCATGATGCTCTGGGGAGGCTTACGAGGCGGCATATCTATAGCGCTAGCCTTATCACTCGAGCCTAGTACTGAGAGGGATATTATTTTGACTATGACTTATGGCGTGGTTGTTTTTTCTCTTTTGGTGCAAGGCTTAAGTATAGGTCAGGTAGCTAAGAATATTCCTGAAGCTAACGTCAGCTGAGTATGACTTTTTGTTAATAGATGCTTTGAATAGCTCTGCAGTTTATCATTGAACTACACCTAGAATTCCGATGCATCCTGCTAAACAAATGGACGACCTAATGAACTAACATAAGTCGTCCCAGTGCTACCTTAAACAAAGAGCTTGCTTAAGGTAGCAGCTTTCAAGTAAAACACACCATCAACTTAGTAAATCTGTTTTTACCCACCTAGTTCGACAATTAAAAGGCTATTCAACGCTTCAGTCGCAGAAAACAAAGTCTTAAAATGGCCGTTTATTGCTTTACAAAAGAAAATCTACCCACAGGCACAACTGACCCATTGACAAGAAAAGGAGCTTCATCTAAACGTGTAACGAGCTCGGCTGGCACCGTAGCTTCATTTGAGGAAGTGTAACTTGGTCCGCTATCCGTTCCAGCATCATAGACAAAAGCATCACGATTTAGCTCAGTCAGCCATTCACCATTTTCACAAAGCTCTAAAGAAGACACACCCACAAACCAATCTGGGCTAGGCGCTAGCATAGAGATAAGTGAGACCTTAGAGTAATCGGAACTAACTTCAAACATAAAGCTTATCGCATCTGGCGATGTTGCCACGCCACCCTCAGAAATCTGCGTTTCAGCTGCCTGATTAGCAATAGCTGCCTGAATTTCAGGAATAAGCTCAGATTTACTACCCGTTTCAGCAACCTGCTTCACACCAGCACTTGCCAAAGACCCGACCTGCCACAAAGAAACAGCGTCACTGTGATTTGCACCAATAAAGCCTGAGTAATGAGGATTAGCAGGAAAGTTTGAAGGATGCGTCGCAGCACTCCAGCTGCTGTTAAAGGTAAACATATAGGTTGCTGAACCTGAACACATCAAAGGTTGCACAGGCGCAATAGCTACTGTCACGCTAAGTGACTCACTCGAGCTTTCATTTGCGGCAGCGTCAATTGCTTTTGCGAAAAAGACTTGACTGCCGTTATCAGCTTCGTCGAGTGCCACGGTTGCTTCGTAAGGCGCAGTGTCATCTTCAGATAAAACAACGTTATTCCTGTAAAAAACAACCTTGGTCACGCCAACATTATCTGTAGCTGTTGCGGTTAAGCGAATCGTTCCTGCAGCAGTTACTGACTCACTCGAGCTTACTAAGCTAACACTTGGTGATTCGGTATCTTCAGGAGTTTCTGTGCTTTCTTCTTTGGGGCTGAGTGATTCTGTTACTTGGCTTGCCTCTGAGGCTGTTTCAGGGTAGATGGCAGTAACTTGGTAGCGGTAGCTAAAGCCTTGTTTTACACTGTCATCATCAAACTGACGTACATCTTTAGCAACTTCTGCTAGTTCACTAAAGGCTTGTACATTAACGCTATTTAATGCGGTTTCTTCACGATAAATCACGAACCCATCAGCGTTACCAAGATGCTGCCAAGCTAGCTGCAAGGCACCGTTATTTAGCGCGCCTAAGGTAACATTCGTTGGAGCAGAAACTTCTACTTCATTAGTAGGTGCAACAACCTCACTACAAGCCACCAAAGCAAAAATAAACCCTAAAATCAAGACGAATCGAACCATAAAAACTCCTTTGCATTTAAATTTTAAGCAAAAGAGTTCACAGATTTGTAACAAACTTTGAGTTATTTCTATACAGCTACAGCAGTTTTAAAGTTAAAAACGGCATCGACTTAGCAGATCTATTTTGACTCACCCAGTTCAGCATTTAAAACGCGGTAGCATTTTAAATGCAAAAAGCTATACATCTAGCTTAGTTACCTCAGCAGAGATGTCTGCTTAACGATTAGCTATTAAGATTTTGCTTTAGGCTTTACTGTTATTAGGCTTAAATATAGATCAGCTAAAATAGCTAACGAACCCCTACGCTAGCAAATCTTCTCGAAGGGGTGAGAATAGTTCAAGCACAATGCAATCTTTAAGCGCCACTGCCTTATGCTCGAGTCCGCCAGCTATGCACCAGCTATCCCCTGCTGTCACCTTCATCACGTCACCAGCAACTGTAAATTGCAATTCCCCTGCAAGCAAATACCCTGTTTGCTCATGAGGATGAGCGTGCCTAGGAATAACACTACCCGCTTTAAGCTTAAACTTAAGCAGCATCGTCTTATCACCCTGCACTAGATTTTTAACTTGAATACCTTCAAAAGCATTACGAAAGCCATCATCTGAATGTTTAGAAATCATACTGGCAGCTCTCTAAGGCCATCTAAGTCAGGACGCAAAACGACACTCTCCTGCTCATTTGGGTCAGTACGAGCTAAAACCGCAACACAATCAACAGAATCACTCGAGTTGTAAGGTAAATGCGGCACGCCTGCTGGTATATAAATATAATCACCTGCTTTGGCGAGCATCTGTTCTTCTAAGTTTTCACCGTAGTACATGCCGCCTTCGCCACTAATGACATAAATTGCAGTTTCATGTGCTTCATGTAAATGCGCTTTTGCTTTGGCTTTTGGTGGAATGACGAGCATGTGCATGCAAAGCGCTTTAGCGCCTACACTTTCAGATGAAATGGCAGATGCATAGTCAAAGCCTTGTTTACCATGATAGTTACTTGTTGAAGAAATGAGTTTACAGCTTTGCTTGGTCATTTGATTCCTCCAAGCTTAGTATAAACAAAAAAATCGCTCAACTTGCGTTGAGCGATTTTCTGAATAGTTAGGTTAATTTAGTAACGAGAAGGAGCTGCGTTAGTAACCGTTACATTGGCAGCTTGTAGACCTTTTTGGCCTTGTTCTACTTTGAATTCTACTTCGTCGCCTTCGTTTAGGTTACGGAAGCCGTCACCTTGAATAGCTGAGAAGTGTACGAAAACGTCTGCGCCTCCATCATTTTGCTCGATGAAACCGAAACCTTTTTCGCCGTTAAACCATTTTACTTTTCCTGTTGTCATTTTTTTTCCTTATTGCTAAACTTCTGTAAAGCATTTTAATTTCTGGGCTTAAGCCCGTGTTACAAAATAGCTATTAACTTTTTCGGAACTTGTTAAGTATACATGATAGAAAGAATAAACACAAGTGTCTTGAAATAAGCACTCTAAGTTAACGCTTATACCAAGCTTAGATTTCAGGAGTTGAAGCAGTGTCAGTAGCAACCGCATAATTACTTGGAAAGAAGCGCCAAGCAATAATGGCTGCCAATAAAACCACCCCTGCCCCCACCGTAAATAAAGCTTGAAACCCAAAGCTTGAAATAATAAAGCCACCCCCAAAAGACGTTAAGGCAATAGCAACACCAAAAGACATAGCTATACTGCTAGACATCATAGTGCGCCACTGCGGTTCAACAAGCGTTTGACTAAACACTCCAAAAGTAGGGTTAAAAAGAGATAAAGAAGCAATCATTGCCATGTAGCCCAGACCAACCGCCAGCCAATGAGGAATAAAAATGAGCGGTAAAAATGCTAAAGAAATACCCAAGTAACCACACAAAATAAGTCGTTTCTTTCCTAACAGCTCAGCAGCTTTAGGCGAAAATAAAGCCAACAAACCCATAAATAAAGCCCCAGCAGCCAAAAGACCAATCAATGAGGTAGGAACATCAAGGACGCTATCAAGATAAACATTAAAGTAAACCCGCATGGTCCACTCGCCCATAACCATAAGAAAAGAAACAAAAGCAAAAAGAGCAATTAAACGCAAGGGAGCCGACGAGCTACCCCCATTCGTTGAGCGTTGAGCCAACCTAGCTTCAGAGCTTTCTTGCGTTTGCCACATAGCTACTGCCGCACACAAATCAATCGCCGCAGCAACCAACAAAGCATTACGGTAAGGAATAGGAGACTCGAGTGTTAAGCCTCCTAAGCTAGCAAAGAAACTGGGTAAGTTCCCTCCTAAAAAGCTACCTAAAAACCCAGCTACAGGAAACATTGCCGTTTGAATAGCAAAAGCATAATTACGCTCTTTAAGACCTGTCCAGGCCATCATGTAAGGACTAAAGTTAACAACCAAAAATGCGCCTGCCACCCAACTCAGTGCGTAAGACGCAACAATCCAAACATCACGCGTATAGTCGGGTAAAAAGCCAGATAAAGGCAATACCCCCAAACTAAAAGCTGTTACGGTGTAACCCATAATCATCATGCGGCGGCTACCCCAACGGCGACTAAGCAAACCCGCTGGCAAACTTACCAAGGCCATCATGAGAGGACCAATGCCATTCACTAGCCCAATAAACTCAGGCCCGTAACCCAAACGCAAAAGATAAAGATTAAGCAGTAAGGTGTAAATACCAAAAAAGACAAAACCATGAAACGCCGTTGCCAACAGAAAAAAACGGATATTACGATCAAACAGCTTTATATGCAACCAGTAATTACGCAAACAAGTCTCCTGAAAACACAGTCATACAAAAACAGAACATCCCTAAAAACCAAGCCAGACAAACTTGTAGTCAACTAATTTAATCGTGCCATAAGACTAAAGGCGTCAGAATGTACTCCCCAAAGCTGTCTCGACTACGTCGGCAAGGTTGGAATTATAAAGTCTATACGACATTTATAATTCGGCTTAGTATTACACCAAAAGCTCGAGTATTTAGGTTGTAAAGAAAAAGTCTAGGCACTTGATAGTGTGCCTAGACTTAAATTGAATTAATTGAGCTGTAGTTTTGCTATTTTTTTATTGCCCTGGCGCTCTGTAAGCAGGGTTTTTCTTAGTAGCTGCGTCCATATCTTCTGCTGTCATGAGGGGTGTTAAGGTAAGTGCAACGGTACCCGAAGCGTTAATCATGAGCGAAAAAGCAGCAGCACTTGCGCCATCAGGAAAGTCACCAATACCAATAACATCATCTTCACCAAAAGCATAATAAAAAGAATCTAAGTTTCCGCCTACACTTGCTGCAGCTTTCGCAGCGGCATCTCTACGGCTACTGCCACCTTCTTTGAGTAAGCCTTCGATACCTTCACCAATATAATTGGCTCTAGCCAGATACTTTGCCATTTGACACCTCCTAGTGTCCTTGCGTCTTAGGTGAGGTTTAGCTTGAGCCTAAGTCTAGATGCGTAGGTGAGTTGAAGCTGATCTTTTCTTACTAAAGAGTTGCGATTCCTTTAAATAAGCATAAATAATTAACTAAGTTATTTTTCCAAAAAGTTAATTTGGTAAAGATTTGAATTCGACTAGCCAATTGTAACCATAGCACACATTCTTGAAACTCTTGCAAAACTTAACCTATGACTTGTTTTGTAAATCAATACCCAAAGCTAGTATGGGTCTTTGAACTCATAGTCATGCCTAAATTAAAACTCAGAAGTCAGTCAGGTTTAGCTCTTAACGCAAGTATTGAAGCTAAACACAACAACACCCCCACTATAATCATGCCAATAACATAAAGTACAGATATTGCGCCGGCTCGGTAAACGGGTTCACTAAGTATAGTTGGTAGCTGCGCAAAGCCTGAAGCTACAGGCCAGAAGAGACCTATGCCTATGTGAACAAATAAGCCTCTGCGTTTCTTTTGCCCTAACCAAAAAAGGCCAAGGGCTTGCACTACAACAATGGTTGAAATGACTAATGATAAAACAGCGGCAGGTACGCCAGCTTCTTCGGGTGCTCCCGTAGCAAAATCTTCTAGCGTGTGAGGAATCGTGAAGAAGAATAATAGTAAAGATAAAATAACGATTCTTTGAATCCATTTTTGTGAAACTGGTATTGCTTTAGGCATGGCTTTGCCCTTTCTTAAATGATTAAAATGACTCGAGTGTTGAATTAGGCAGGTATGGTTTTAACTTGCAGAGTTAAAGACGTGCCCAAGGTAGCTAAAGAATGCTTTTTCGTTTACAGGTTGACTACGGTAGGCAATATGGTTATCTGGACGCACTAGGTATAGAGCTTCGTTAGTTGCGCCAAAGCGGCGGTGTAAAGCAGCATCTTTAGTGACTATGGTTTTACCTTGCCAGACAGAGGTGGCTGTTATTACGCTAGTCACAAGGTAGCTTCTTATGCTTTGTGCATAATTTTGCTCGAGTATTGCGAGTATGTTTTGTAGGGTTTCAGAGGGTTTCGTTTCGTTAACACCTGCAAATAAAAGAAGTGTGTGTTGTGTGCCATACAGGTAATTTATTAGCGAGTGCGCATTCCCTTTTTCATCTAGAAAAAGAACATTAGGACAGCGTTCACCGCTGTTTGGACCACTATGAAAACTTCCAGTATCCCCAATGGCGTTACGAACACGCTCTACAGGATTCACTTTAGGGCCCTCTTCTTTAATGACAGTGCTCGCTCTATAGTTAATATCTAGCATACCCACATCTCGCCCGAAGCGCTTCTGCACAACATCAGTATTAATAACAATTGCTGCCAAATGATTACGCAAAGTTTTCGAAACAGGATTCTTAAGGGTAACAAGCTTGGTCGCTAAACTCACTTGCTTAATAGTTGCTTCTGCCACCTCGTGCCGCTCGAGTTCGTAACTATTTAGAAGTTCTTCTGTGCCGCTTCCCTGCTGCACTAAAGCTAATTTCCACATGAGGTTATAGGCATCTTGAATGCCTGTATTTAGCCCTTGCCCACCCACAGGGCTATGAATATGCGCAGCGTCACCGGCAAGAAACACTCTGCCTTTACGGTGATGCTCAGCGACAAGATGCTTAACAGAAAAACTCGAGCTCCAAACCAAATCTGAAACACTTGAAATCATGCCTGTTCTTTCATCCATGAGGGCTTGCAAGCTGTCTAGGTTTATTTCTATATTTTCTTCTTCACTTAGCTTTGGCATGTGCGCAATAATGCGGTAGCGTTTGGGTTCTGGTAAGGGTACAACTAGCAAAATACCTTCGCTCGCCATAAAGCTGTAACCTTCGTCTTCAGCTTTATCCCAGTCAATGGCGACATCTCCTAAGATAAAAACACTGTCATCAGCCGTGCCTGTAAAAGGAATGTCACTGAGTTTTCGTGTAGCACTTCTAGAACCATCGCAACCAATGAGCCAAGCTGCTTCTATAGTTTCTTCACTAACAAGTTCAGCTGTTTCAGAATAGTGGCTAAGGGTAGCTTGTACATGGTCATCGTCTTGTTTCAAGTCAGTCAGTTTTGTTAAACGCTCAACCGTTACGCCTTGTCTTGCTAAGTGCTCTTCTAAACAACGCTCTGTTTCACTTTGCGGCAAACTTAACCAAAAGGGATAGATGGCATCTTGCCAGTCAATGGTTCTAAAGTTAATTCTGCTGAGTGGTTTGCCTTCAGAGTAGACATTAAGCGCTCTGAATTCTTGACCACTTTCAAGGACTTGATCTACAAATCCCATATCTGTAAAGATTTCTAGGGAGCGTGAGTGCAAAACAAGAGCTTTTGAATGAATCGACCGCCTTGCATTTGCATCTACAATACGTACAGTAAGACCATGCCTTACTGCTTCTGCGGCAGCAGTTAAGCCTGTAGGACCTGCACCAATTACCAAAACATCTGTCATTACTTTTCCTTAATAAAAAACTATTTTAGTAGCATTTCCACGATTTATCTGCGAATCAGTAAATCATCTGATTCAAGAGTCAGATGATATCGGAACGCCTTGAATCAGATGATATCGGAACGCCTTGGGTCATTGAAACAAAGGCACTAAGTGAACACCTGACATTTGTTGTGGAACGGCTCTTAGTATGCAATTCATACTAAACACTGCTACGAGAGATAATTAAAACCTATCTCAAAAACGATGTTCAACCGCATCAAGCAATAACTTCTACATTTGTCGCTACAGCCTTATTTAAAGTAGCCATAAATTCATCTAAAGGAACACGGTGAATACGCGCAGCCCACTCAACCGTAACCGCTTTGGTAAGCATCTTACGAACCGAATACCCAGCAACCCGCTTAATACCAAAAACCTCCATAACAGGAGCAATATCACCATAATGTTCCAAAATGTCAGAAACTCGAGTGTTTTTTGTGATTTCCATTTTGCTTTCTCCTTTGCATTCTAAGCTTTCTTTACTTAGGTGCTGAAAAAAGCATACGCTTAGTGGCATTTTAAAATCGTCGACTTTTGTCGGATTTATACCTACACGCTTTAAAATTGTCTAGCTTTAGCCTGCAAGCCTTGTTTATTAAGAATTTCAATGCGCTGCCTGCTCACTTCAATTAAGCCTTCATCTGCAAAGCTTTTCATAGTCCGACTAAGTACATCAGGCACTGTTCCTAATCGAGAGGATAGCTCAGCCTGTGTTGCCCACTTTTGTCGTTGAAATGTACCTTCTGTGGCACTCATTAGCAAGAACCTCGCAAGTCGCGCTTCTACAGGTAAAAGAGATAGGTCTTCAACCAAACTCACTACGTGCAGTAAGCGTTTCGCTAAGGCTTGCGTGACTAGCCTAAGTAAGCGTGGCTGTTCATCCATAAGACTAAGCATGACTTCACGAGGCAGCAAGTACAAACGAGAGGGCTCTAGCGCAATGAGGTTAGCTGGGTTTGGGGTTTCTACAAATAGCCCGACTTCATGAACCGTTTCACCTGCACTAAAAAACCTTAGCACTTGCTCTCTACCGGAAGCTGCTAGCTTCACGGCTTTTAGCCAGCCAGATTCAACAATGTAAAGTCCTTTAGATAATTCACCTTCAGCAAACACGGTTTCATTGGCAAGCACATCATAGGGTTTTGCAGCTTGGCTTAGTTCTTTTAGTACAGAAGCTTCAAGTCTAGAAAAGTAAGAAATAGTTTTAAGGAGTGACGCAATAGATTCTGACATTAGCTAACTATAGCCTTTTATAGTTAAACCCAGCCAAGCGTTTT
>CAYGTA010000072.1:0-14143 GCA_964352605.1 uncultured bacterium
CAGCTTTGGGGACTACGCTCTGACTCACTCAGTCTTATGACACGATTAAATCAGCTTAGTATAATAATGCTTTATGAACAACGCCCCGTGGAAAAAAATAGCAAGCAAAGTTCTTTATGAACACCCCAGATTGACATTAGCTGAAGACACATGGCAACTCGCTAGTGGTGAAACACTCGAGTGGTTACGTTATGAAAATCAGCATGATTTTGTGGTGATAATAGCGTTTGAAGGTGACAACTTACTTACCATTCAACACTTTAATCCTGTTTTAGAAGCTTACTTAACGGAGTTTCCTTGTGGAGCTATTGATGCTGGCGAAACGCCTTTAGAAGCTGCGCAGCGTGAACTGCTAGAAGAGACTGGTTGTGAAGCTAAAATCATGAAGTTGTTGGGTTCTTTTGTGGCGAACCCAAGACGCTCTAAACTGAAGGCTCATGTTTTTTTAGCAACTGACTTAACACAAGAACAGCAACAACTCGAGCTTGCTGAACTTATTGAACTCGAGTGGCTGCTGTTTGCTGAGTTTGAGGCTGCGTTGAGCCAAGGCTTGCAGATGAGTGCAGATGCTTTGGCTGCTTGGGCTTTATTTAAGACTAGAGCTCTATAGTTGCTACGTTGTTTAGTCTAGTTTGAATGTCTGCTAGTGCTTTATCGTCTAAGTCTAAAAGGGGGGCTCTTGGGTAGCCTAAAGAGTTTCCTTGTAGTCTGAGTGCGCCTTTTAAACCAGCGACTCCGTAATGGCTAGTAACGGCTAAGGCTATGGGGTTGAGGCTAAGTTGTAGGCGTTTGGCTGTTTCCATTTCGCTTTTATCAAAAGCAGCTTTTAAGGCTTGGAAGTGTTTTGGTACAACATTCGCAACGGCCAAAATGCCGCCTTTTGCGCCGAGTGCTAAGGCTGCAAGTAGGGTAGGGGCATTGCCCGTAAAGACCATAAAGTCAGTAGGGGTTGTGCGCATGATTTCTGTTAAAGCAAAAATATTGCCACTCGAGTCTTTTAGGCCAACTATGTTTGGGTGTTGTGCTAGTTTGGCGATGAGTTGTGGCGATAAGCTTAGGGTGGTGGCAGCGGGCATGTTGTAAAGCAAGACGGGTTTTGGGCTTTGCTCTGCAATGCTTAGGTAGTGTTTTTCTAAGGCAGCGTCGCTCATGCCTGCTTTAAAGTAGAAGGGGGGTAAGACAAGTACAAAATCTATGCCTATATCGGCAGCTATTTGGTTGCGTTTAATGACAAGTTGGGTGCTTTCGCCCCCTGTGCCTGCAATCATGGGTTTTTGGCTGGCTTGTCTAGCGCAGTCTAGAACTTGACTTCTTTCTTCTTCATTTAGGAATGCAGCTTCGCCGTTGGTGCCAAGTATGACGTAACCGTCTACATTGGGCTCGAGTTGTTTTATGTGGGCTGCTTGGAGTTGGGGGTTAAATTGTTCATCTTTGTTGAAGGCGGTGGGTAAAGGCGGAAAAATACCACTAAGACTTTGCATGGTCTTATGATACCTTTGAACTTGAGCTGCGGTGGCAGTGGGCTTACGTTTGCTTACTCTGTGTAGTTAGTTTATAGAGTGAGCGAGACAAACAAGCTACACAAGATACGTGTAGTAGTGAGTGTGTGTAGATTATGTGTTACATTAGGTGCCTGAGATGTGTTTTGGTTTTCAGGAGAACAGTAAGGTGAGCAGATGGCCGTAACGCCTGGTTTGGTGGTTATGCCCACTGTTCTAATGAACACTGCCTTATCTTTTGTTAAAGATACGGGCTATGCAGTTCGTTCCCCTGACAGTTTTGCTGTTATTTCTCCTATGTATAACGAGGAGCGGGGTGCAGGTCAGGCTTTGTCTTCGCTTTTAGAGCAAGATAGTCTGCCTGAACAAATTGCTCTTAGTATTAATGGGGGTTCAGATCGAACTTATGATGTTGTTGCGGCTGTTTTAGAGGCGCGCGGCTTTACGCTGGTGAGTACATTAGCACTTTGTGATAACACAGCTATTTTAGAAACGTGGACATCTCCTACAGTTGATACGGTTGTTAATGTTGCTTTGTATTATCGTCGGGTTAGTAAATCTGAAAGTATAAATAATTTATTGGATGAGCGGATTGTTACGGCGGAGCGTGTGCTTATTGTTGATGGTGATACGATTTTTCACCCAGGCTTTATTAGGCAGCTTAGGCGTAATTTCTATAGATTGCATATTAAAAAGACTCGCAAGGGTAAGCGTTACTTGTTAGAGGATTTTGGTTTGCAGTCAGGCTCAGTGACATCTATTGTGCCAACCGGTGCTGACCGTATGCAGCGCTTTATTTCAGCAGCTAGAAAAGCTGAATATGCTTTTTCTGGTGTTCTTAGAACTGGGCAAGCAAAAATGCTGGGTCAGTCTGCTATTTTGGGTAACTCAAGACTCTATACTGTGATTGGTTGTGGCTTCGCGGTGAGACGCGACTTGTTGCCCATGCCTACAGATACTGAAACTGAGGATCATGATTTTACACTGGCGTGTCAGTCTGCACCGACTACCTATGCCATGATTACCCCTGAAGATCTAAGCATTCGTGGTTTTAAATTTGTTGTTGATGGCAAAGAATTAACGCCTGAAGAGCTATTTGAACCCGGTGCTCGTATTACTTATAAGCGTAGTGGTAATGCGCGCTTTGTCGAAGATGCCCTTATGGGTACAGAAGATCCTCCACACGTGAACGGCTTTATTCGTCAAATAGAACGGTGGAACGGTGGTGGGCAGCAAAACGCCCTTAAGCGTGTGGGTGCGAAGCTCCCTAGTAATGTTCATTTTACCGTTTGGAGCTCACTAATTGAGAGTATCTTTGGTATTTTATTGTTGTCTCTTATTCCTTTGCTCATTGCTTTAAATATTGGTAACCCTAGTTTGGGTTTGCCTCCCGTAGCTTTAGGTGCTTGGTTTGGTTTAGATGCCTTGCTTACCTTTGTTTTGGTTACGTATGGTTTGTTTAAGCAGTTAAGGGCCGAAGGTCACCGGCGGTTTTCTGCACTGTTCAGGGCCATTGGTCGAGGTAGCAGCATCACCATTCCTTTTATGGTGCTTAGGTTTCTAAACCCACTAACCTATGTGGCGAGTGCCACAAAAGTAGTGCCAGCCTTCTTTAAGAATAGGCATATTAAGCCAGAAGACATAAAAGGCGTTACTTGGGACAGAGCTTTTGTTAAGAAAAACTCGCAAACCCGCACGCAAAAGGTGTTTGCGTGGAGTATGGCTGGCTTTGCCGTTAGCACCATTGGTGTGGCTAACATTGCACCTTTTTTAAATCCGATTAACCATCAGGCTTGGAATTTGACCTACAGTGAAGAGTTTGTAGATATGCGTGACTTTGATCAGATACCCCTTTTGCTAGCAGAAACAGCAAGGCCTGAACCCAATACGGTTGTGCCAGATGTGACTGTGACGTTAGCAACACCGAGCCCGCAAGAGCCTTTAAAAGTTAGTACCATTTCACAGTTTTGTGACCCGTCCTTTACGACTTTAAATACCATGCCGAGACGCTTTGCTGATATTGGTAGCTCTAATGATTACTTAGAACCCAATCGCTGGATTCATTTAACCTTAGCGCGCTTGGTGCCACTAGCGGCCTACCTTGAAACAGCCGCAACGTCGTATGATGTTTCTTTAGATTTTCTGTTAAGAATCATTTTAAATGAGTCTTACCTTGACCCACTTGCCGTTGGACCTACAGATGATTTAGGTCTTTCCCAAGTCACCTCAGACGCATTAACACTACTGAAAGGCATATCTACAGACCGCTCGAGTGCTTTCTATAATCCTAGAATGTTCCCTGAAACGTTTAGTGTCTTTGATCCTGATTTTTCGGCTTGTGCGGGTGCTTCTAAGATTGCGTGGGCATTGCGTCAACCGGGTGTTGATAATGAGCAAGAGGCTTATGCGGTTTACATTAACCCGATTTACGGTTTAGCTAATGGTGAAATGCCTGACCTTTATGTTAGTAAAACTGAAGCAATTGTTAATTTGAGAACCATGACAGCTCGTTTGGCTAGTAGTTTTACGCTTTACGAGCAAGCTCCTGAGCGTTTAAGTCAGCTCGAGCGGGACTTGTTGGGTATTGCTGCGCAGGTACGTTCTTTGGATATGACAGTAGCAGAAGCCTATGCGCAAGTTTTCGAATTGGTTAAAGATAATGAGCTTAATGACGCGGAGATTTACCAGAAGCTGCTTTCTAGTTATTATAGCTCTGCAGATGCAAAGCCTTCCCTTGAGCTCGTTTCTGAATTAAGATAAGGCAAATGAATCCTTATGCTAGGTGGCAGCAGCAAGGATATAAGCTTTGTGTAATTGCGTTGTGTTGCTTCTTTGTTGCCTGCGAGACAGCCAATACTAACCCACAGTTATCGTCATTAACTGCCTTAAGCCCTTTGGTTTACAGTGCCAATAGTTTAGACGCTACAGCCAATACTGTTTTATTTAGTTTTTCTATTTTTGATGCCGAGGATGACCTTGATCGCCTAAGGGTAAGCATTAGCGCATCAGATGACGCTCGAGTATTGTCTTCTTCTGTTAGTTGCGTTTTGGGAGCTTGTAACGCGGAGCTTGATATAAATCGGCAACGTCCTGCAAAGCTTAGGTTGAGCTTTACGGTGCAAGACAGTAAAAATGCTGTGTCGTCTCAAGAGCAAAGCATTCTTATTGAACCTAGCTATGTTGTTGAGGCTAGTTTAGAAGCGTTTCGAACTACGGTGCAGCAAGCAGAACCTGGGGCTTTTGTTAGCTTGAAACCAGAGCTATTTACTGAGGCGGTGACTTGGCAAGTAGAAGAATGGGTGTTAGATAAAACAGTTAACTTGCAAGGGCCAGGTCTTAGTTTGCTGACGCTTGATGCTCAAGATAAAAATCGTCATTTTCTTATTACTAAAGATGCGGTTGTGAGTTTAGAAGCTATGACATTGAGCAATGGCTTGGCACAAAATGATGGTGGTCAAGGAAGCTTTGAACCCCAAGGGGGTGCTATTTTTAATGCAGGTAGCTTACTCTTAAAAGATATGCGTCTGGTTCGAAATAAGGCAACCAGCGGCGGGGCTATTTTTAATTGGGGTGAAGAGGCAACTGTTGTTGTTGAAAATAGCATTGTGGGAGGCACAGGTACGAGCGATAGTAACTTTGCATCTCGTAGTGGGGGTGCCATTTTTAATCAAGCTGGTCAAGTAGCAATCTATAACAGTAAGCTTAATTTTAATACCTCTAAAGATAGAGGCGGGGCTATTTTTTCTTACCTAGAGGGCGCTCGAGTGTTGATTGATGAGTCTGAGCTTATTAATAATGTTTCAGCGGATGGTGGCGCTATTAAAACTGAGTTGGGTGGTGATCTTGTTATTCAAAATGGGTCTATTATTAAAGATAATGTGGCTATTTTGGTTGAAGGGGGAGGTGTTTTTGCTTCTGATGGTAGCGTTACTATTCGTGATAGCAGCCTGATTGGTAATTCGGTTTTGGATGGTGTGGGTGGGGGTATTTATACGCTTGGTAAAGCTGATTTGACGATTGAGCGAAGCCGAATTTCAGATAACTTTGGTCTTGCTGGGGGTGGTATTTATCATGATACCAACACGGCTAGTTTGATTATTCGTGAGACTATTATTACTGCTAATACAGCAAATGATGTTGGTGGGGGTGTGTTTACCAGAGGACCGACGTTGCTTGATGACAGCTCGTCGGTTGTGGCGAATGTTGCTGATGCTGATAAGGATGGGCAAGGTCAAGGGGGTGGTTTGTTTGTGGCAGGCTCACTGGATGACATTGCTGTTGACGTCGTTAAAGATAATGAGCCAGATGATGTTTTTGTGCCTCCGCCAGCCGAGGAAAGTTTATGGGCTAACTACCGGCTTAATTTTATAAAGCCCGCCTCTGATAGATAAGACATAAAGCTCACCGTCATCATCTTCGGCAAAAGAAGTGATTTGTAAGTCGGTATCTAGAGCTAATTTGGTTTCAATTTTGTCTTCTTGTCTGCGCATAAGCCAAATTTTGCCATTGGTAAAGTCACCATATACATAAAAACCATTCATTTCAGGGTAGCGCTGTCCACGGTAGACGTAACCGCTTACAACCGCGTTACCTCCGTCGGGGTCAAAAGCCAAATGGCCATAGCTTATAAGCGGGTCAAGGTATTGATTGTTAAGCTCACAATTTTCTACCGCAATAGCTTTAGTGTCAGGAAATACAAAGCAGACAGGCCCTTCACGTGCAGGCCAGCCGTAGTTACCACCTGCCACAATTTTATTGATTTCTTCCCAATCGTAATTACCAACATCTGCAGCTAAAAGCTCACCGGTCTCAAAATCAAAAGAGAACTTCCAAGGGTTACGAAAACCAAGTGCATAAATTTCACCCGGGACCCAGTCAAGACTGCTAAAAGGATTATCTTCAGGAATGCTGTAAGGGTCACCGTTATCAACATCTATGCGTAATATCTTGCCAGCAAAGCTATCTAGACTTAAAGCCTTATCAAAGCCAGCTGTATAAGTGAATAATGGCGTGCCACCATCCCCAAAACTCACATACAAGTAACCATCTGGCCCAAATTTTAATTGCCCTCCCTGATGATAAGGCGCGTCAGGCGTAAAGCTAAGAATGAGCTTATTTCTAACATTACGATAGGCATAATTCGGATTACGTGAAGATACACTGTGCTCAGCAACGATCACTCTGTTTGTTTCTACTTCCGCGTAAGTCACAAAAAAACGACCATTCTCAGCATAGTTAGGGTGAAAGGCAATGCTATACATAGCTTGCTCACCAGATAACGCTGTCACTTGACCATCTAAATTTAAAAAAGGTGAATCTAACAGCTCACCATTTTGAACAATACGAACAAAGCCATCTAGTTGCACCACAAAAAGACGGCCAGAGCCATCCTTAGCACTCGTGGCATAGGTAGGCAAAGTTAAGCTCTCAAGGACGGGCTCGAGCTCGAGTTCTGGAAAGGGTAGGTTTTGGCTAAAACTTGAACTAATTATGAAAATGAGTAAGCAAACAAAGAATCGAGGCGTCATTAGCTGCAAGGGTATAACGAATTGACTAGATTATGCGTTAAAAGACTTTACAGTTTCTCGTTTTCTTGCTGCTAATGCTAATTGATCAACACGCTCATTTTCGTAGTGACCTGCGTGCCCTTTGGTCCATTGCCAATTTAAATCATGTTTTTCACTTAAGGTGAGTAACTCGAGCCAGAGGTCTTTGTTTTTTACGGGGCTTTTGTTAGCTGTTTTCCAGCCGTTTTTAAGCCAGTTTTTTAACCAGCCATCTGTGAAGGCTTTTTTTAGGTATTGCGAGTCGGTGGTTAGGCTTACTTCGCAGGGTTCTTTGAGGGCTTTTAGGGCTTCAACAGCTGCACTTAGCTCCATGCGGTTATTGGTTGTGTTTGCTTCGTAGCCACTGTTTTCTTTTTCGCTGTTGTTATAGCGAATAAGGTAAGCCCAGCCGCCATCTCCTGTGCCTGTGTTGCAAGAGCCATCAGTAAATATAATGACGTGTTTTTTAGGGGAATCTGTCATGGCTTTAGAGTCTAACAGGTTTGTTTTTGGCTTGCTTAAGCAAAGGTGATTTAGGAGCTAAAAGTTTTTGACTGGTCTTTAATCTTTTAAGCTAGATTATGAACTATGGGTTGAGAGAAGGTGCTGGTTTTTTGGTTTCAAGTAGTTTCAGCCTTATGAGATTTATTGTTCGATCATTGCTGAATTCCCATTGGGAATTCAGCAGCTTTTTGAGGGCTTTGGTTTGCCGATGAGTTACACAAGGTTGTACAAGATTTATTCTACATCTTGTACAACCTTTACCTAAACTCGCGATGTCTTCATTCTCATAAATATCTAATTTATTAAGGTTTTATCGGGTGTGGTGGTAAAATATCGTCACTATTCAAAGCTTGTACAGGTGCTTGACAGAATGCATGCTGAGGTACTATACTTTACGAAGTTGTACAAGGTTTGAACAAGATTGGTTGAACTTAATGCCTGGAAAATATACAGTCAATGAAGTCGAAGAACGCACCAAAGTGCCGGCAAGTACCTTAAGGCAATGGGAGCGACGTTATGGCTTCCCTATGCCAGCCAGATCAGAATCTGGCTACAGGCTTTACAGCGATTTTGATGTTCAGCAAATAGAAAGCATGAAACGCTATATTGCTGATGGTGTTCCTGCATCACGCGCAGCAGCTTTGGTCAAAAATGCCAAGAGCAACCCAAGCCAAGCAAAACCAACTCAGCACTTAGGTCAAGCTTTACTTAAAGCTATGATTGATCTAAATGACACAGAGGCTGATAAGTTACTTAGCGAAGCCTACGCATTACATACAGTAGAAAAAGTACTCTTAGAAATCATTAAACCCACCATGCTCGAGCTTGGAAACATGTGGCATGACGGCAAAATAAGCACAACAACTGAGCACTTCGCGAGTAGCTATGTGCAAGGCAAGCTAAGAGGTTTATTCAGTCTAGCTTCTGCTAATCAGTTTTCACCAAGCATTATTGTAGCTTGCGCCCCTGGTGATCAACACGAGTTGGGCGCACTTATGCTCGCGGTTTTACTAAGACGACAAGGCTACCGTGTTTACTATATCGGCGCAAATACACCTGTAGCCGACCTAGTGCTTATGGCCAAACAAATGAAGCCACTCTCAATCATGATTTCAGCATCTACTACAGAATCTGTTGAAAGGCTACTAGAAGAAAAAACCGCTTTAAAAAGAGCTGCAGACCTGATGATTTATGGAGGCGCAGGCTTCGAAAGACGACAAGAAAGCATAAAAGACTTAGGTGGCCAAATCTTATCTACAGACTTAGAAAGCGCTATAAAAGAGTTCGCTGAACTGATAGACGGAGTAAAAGTAGAACAATGAAAGCAACGACCTGGGCAGATGTTAGCATTATAGGTGCAGGCATATCTGGTCTAGTTGCTGCTGCCATGCTAAGCAAAGAAGGCTACAAAGTAGCTGTACTCGAGCGTGACATTCACCCAGGCGGTTGCGCAGCTAACTTTAACCACAATGGCTTTAACTTTGCAGTTGGTGCAACAGTAGCTATGGGGCTTGAACCTGGTGGCTTAGTCAGAAGTATTTATGAAAAACTAGATTTAGAAGCACGCTATGTAAATGTAAATCCAGCCATTCGAGTTCATTTGAAGGATCGGATAGCTCGAGTGCAAACATCTAAAGAAGCTTGGTTTAATGAACTTAAAGCAGTCTTTCCGGGGCAAGACAGGGCTAAAGAAAAATTTTGGCAAGAAACCAGTGAGATAGCCAAAACAATGTATGCGGTTTCAAAAAAGTTTCCTGTTATGCCTTTTAGGCATCTTGATGATCTGCTTGATACCGCCAAGGCAGCGCATCCCAATCTCATTAAATTATTACCAAGGTTAAGACAAACGGTAGCTAGTAGGCTTGAACACTACGGTATTGATGATGAAGTCCATAATAGTTTTGTAGATGGTCAATTGCTAGATGCCATGCAAACAGATGCGTCAGCTTGTGTCGCTACAAGTGGAGCGTTTGCTTTAGATATTTACCGTTACGGGTGTCAGTATAAAATCGGTGGTTTGGCGAGTATAGCTGAAGATTTGGCTGCCTATGTTGTTGCTCAAGGTGGCAGCGTTAATTACGCGCACAAGGTTAAAGCTATTCATGCGCAAGGCAACATAAAGACGGTTGAGACAAATCAAGGTGAGTTTGATAGTCATGTAGTTATTAGTTCAGCACCCTTAAGCAACACGGCCCAACTTTTAACTGAAACAGAATCTAAGCTTGTTGATCGGGCTGAAGCGCAAGCTGAAATGTGGGGAGCTTTCACGATGTATCTAGGTATTGATGAGCGTATTTTGCCTGATGATGCCCAGCCTTACGAACAAGTCACGAATTTAAATGTTCATGATGATACCGGTAACTTGCTTATTTCTACTAGCCCTAGCTGGGATCAATCACGCGCACCACAAGGGAAACGAGCTATCACGGTTAGTACGCACGTAAATGCCAAAAAATGGATGCAGCTTGCAAGCGAAAGGGGAGCCTATGCAGAGGCTAAGCGGGTAATGGAAGAACAGCTTCTAGAGCAAATAGAGCGTGTTTTTCCTAAAATCAAACAAGGTATTGAGGTTCAACTTAGTGGCAGTCCGCGAACCTTCAAACGCTTCACCTTAAGAGATGGCGGAACAGTTGGCGGTTTTCCTCAAACCTTAGCTGCAGCCAACTTTAAGGCACCCTCACACCGAACAGACGTTGCAGGTTTATTTTTAGCAGGCGACACTATTTTTCCTGGACAAGGCGTGCTTGGTACAAGCGTGTCTGGTTATAACGCGGCAAGAACCGCTGTTAGATATCTTCGTAAGCAGAACAAAACAACACAAACGCAGTCAATCTCTCAACCTGATGCAGAGCATCAAGAAAATTACACAAAGGAGCTAGCCGCATGACAAATACAAACGCAGACCTCAAGCCAATCGAAACACCTATCCAAACACTCAGATTCCAACGTAAGCAGTCTTTATATCACAATGGAGATCCTGCACAGTCAATTTTCAGAGTTCGTGATGGTCTCATTCGCATTACGCGCATGACACCAGAAGGAAGAATCTTAACCGTTAGGCATGTTATGCCTGGTGACTTTTTTGGAGAGGAGGCTTTCATGAGTGGCAAACGAGAAGAGATAGCAGAAGCTCTAACTAGTGCCCAAATCGAAGCCATAGACCCTAAGCTTGTCAACTATAGTGACCTCTTAACCATTACACAATCCTTATCAAAACAAATGCAACGCTTAATGGATTATGAATATCACTTACAAACGGGCGATCTAAGACAACGCGTTTCACGCTACCTTCTTAAACTCTCAGAAACCCCTCTAACCATAAGAGATGAATTTGAAAGACCCATCGTATCTGCAACACATGAACTTATTGCAGAGGGTACCGCAAGCACCCGTGAGAGTGTCTCAAAAATAATTACTGACCTGAGAAATGAAGGCTTAATCGAATCTGGCTACAGAAGCATAGTGTTACTAAATTTAGAAGAAATGGCTGACATAGCAGCAGGCTTCTAACGCTACGCTGAATAAAAACAAAGAAACTCAATCAAATTAAAAAATACAAAAAGCGTCCTAATTAAACATCAAAGGACGCTTTTTTTGTGGAGCAATAGTTTACGCTGGAACCCAGTACTATTCTTAGCTAGCCAAAACAGCATTGGCAACCGCAATACCACTCATAAAAGCAGACTCGAGCTTTGCCCCACCACACCAGTCACCACAAAAGAAAAGATTGTCTGAATGCTGTAAATAAGCTTGCTTTAAATGTTGAGATGCAAGTGCATATTTCCAGCGGTGAATATTTTGGAAAAGAGGTGCTGCATAACGCTCATCTATCTTGATGAGTTCTTTAAGCATAGTTTCTGCAACTTTGCTTCTATCGGTCTCAAATGCTGTTCTGGCAAAAGCAGCGGTACTATGCAACGTTAAAATAGTGTTTGCTGCTGCATTCCGCTTGCTACTATCATGAGAAATCCAAGACAGCGTACTCGGAATCTCAACAAGCATGCCTTGCCAAGAAGGCGCCAAATCTAAAGGAAAGCCAAGCATAAGTGCAAAACTAGGTTCCATAACAACAGAAGCTAAAATTTGTTTCAATTCAGGTGCATCAAAATCTAGCAGATCAGCGGCTTGTTCCGCAGGAGCATTCACAATAACTGTTTTAGCCTCCAAAACCTCAGCAGACTCGAGTGTCAGTAAGTAACTATCAGCTTGCTTTTTTATGCTCGATACTCGAGCTTCATTTCTAACGTTGAGTCCTTCGCCTAGTAGCTTGCCTATGGTGTTCATGCCATTGGTAAATACATATCTAGGGTGACCCTGTTTGGCTTCTTGTAAACCTTCATTTGTTAAGGTGTGGAAGCCTTGGGCCCAAACTTTTAAGTCACCAGACTCGAGCCATTTATTAACTTCGCTTTGAAAGGCGTCTTCTCGCACTGTGAAGTACTGAGCGCCATGATCAGCACGGTTGCCCTCTATGCGCCGAGTTGCTGATCTGCCGCCTAAGCCTCGACTTTTCTCTATTATGAGAACGTCTTTTCCAACTTCTTGTAACCTTCGAGCGGCATTTAAGCCTGCGATACCTGCGCCTATAACAATGATTTCATGCATGTATGTATCATTTCGCTAATTACCTTCTGTGTTTGCGGTATGACTTACAGTATTGATGTTAAGTGAGTCTTGATTATGAAAAACCTTAAAAGATAACCCTATAAACCAAACTGGTGTTTAACTGTCTAATCGTGGCCAAATGCCAAGTCGTGTTAAAGAAAAGAGTTTATAGATACTCGAGTTTCTTGAAGGGTTTGCTTTGTTAGGGCGTTAGAGTGGCTTTCTTTACGGCTTCAATGCCCCTAAAGTAGGGTAAAACTGGGTATAGTAGCAAGCTTGAGCATATCAATTAAATTTAGTGTTCTTATAATGGTACAACAGTTTTTTGGTTTAACTTTCTGACATACTAACGAAGCTAAGTAACTTGCCTTAAATACATAGATATTGGAGAATTGAAACAATGCGTAACCTTGAAGAAATAGGTTTAAGACCACAAGTGTCTGTCTACTGGGATGCCCCCAGCCCTTTACTTTATGAAATAACTATTCGTAAGGGCTTAGGTCAAATGTCAAATCATGGTGCACTTGTTGTAGATACCACCCCCTACACAGGGCGAAGCCCAAAAGATAAATTTGTAGTAAAAGATGACCTCACTAAAGATGAATTATGGTGGGGGGAGGTCAATCAAGAATTTACTCCTGAAGCTTACCAGGCTCTGGCAAATCGGGTAAAAACCTATTTATCTCAACAAGAACTTTATGTAGAAGATGTCTATGCGGGCGCAGATAAAAGCTATGCACTACCTGTAAGAGTTGTCACCGAAAGCCCATGGCATGCTCATTTTACTAGAAATATGTTTATTATTAGACCCAGAGGAGATGACGAAATTGACTTGTTTGTGCCGGGTTTCACTGTACTTCATGCTCCCTTTTTTCATGCTATTCCCTCACGAGATGGTACACGCAGCGAAGCTTTTGTAATTATTAACTTTAGCGAAAAAACTGTTTTGATTGGTGGCACCAAATACGCAGGGGAAATTAAAAAATCTATCTTTTCTGTTATGAATTACTTGCTGCCTAAACAAGCTGTTTTAGGTATGCACTGCTCTTCAAATGTAGGTGAAGAAGGTGATGTTGCTGTCTTTTTTGGCTTATCAGGAACAGGTAAAACAACACTATCAACAGATAAAAATCGACCCCTAATAGGAGACGATGAGCACGGTTGGAGCGAAACGGGCATTTTTAATTTTGAAGGTGGCTGCTACGCAAAAGCAATCCGCTTGTCACCTAAAGATGAACCGCTTATCTACAGGGCATCAAATCAGTTTGGAACCATTCTTGAAAATGTAACCATGAACCCTGTAAGCCGCACTGTAAATTTTGAAGATGGCTCAAAAACAGAAAACACCCGTAGTTCCTACCCTATAACGCACTTAGATAATATAGAACCAGATGGGGTAGCAGCCCACCCTAAAAATATTTTCTTTTTATCAGCTGATGCCTTTGGCGTTTTACCTCCTATTGCCCGCTTAACACCAGAACAAGCCATGTACTACTTTATTAGTGGTTACACCGCAAAAGTAGCAGGTACAGAACGCGGAATTACTGAACCCAATGCCACCTTTTCAGCTTGTTTTGGCGCACCCTTCTTACCCTTACACCCCTCAACCTACGCAGAAATGCTAGGTGAAAAGATAGCCAAACACAAGCCAAATGTATGGATGTTAAATACAGGTTGGACAGGTGGCCCTTATGGTGTAGGTGAGCGCATTCGCTTACGCTATACAAGGGCTTTGCTCGACGCAGCTTTGTCAGGGGAGTTAAATCAAAGTGAATTTGAAACAGACCCAATCTTTGGCTTTGATGTTCCTCTAAGCGCATCTAAAGTACCAAGTGACCTGCTCATACCTAGAAATGATTGGGAAGACCCAGAGGCATACGACGTGGCTGCTAAGAAGCTAGCAGCTATGTTTCAAGCCAATTTCAAAGCGTTTGAAGCAGGAACTAGTAAACAAATAAGTCAAGCTGGCCCCAAAGTATAAAAGAAGAT
>CAYGTA010000073.1:0-14135 GCA_964352605.1 uncultured bacterium
ACTCGAGTGCGTTCTTCTGGGTTGAGTAAGCCTGGTTTGCTTAAGATTTCTTCGGGTAGCATGAGTTTGCCAATATCATGAAATGCGGCGGCGACACGTATCTTTTCTGCCTCTTCTTCACTTAATCCCATTTGCTTTGCGATTAAGTAGCTGTAAGCTGCTACACGTAGGGCGTGGCCATCGAGTAAACCTAGCTGCCAACCGTCATAAGAGTGACTGAGCAAGTTATCGGGTAATATGCTTGCTAATGCCCAGTTACGCTTTGTTGTGACAGTATTTGCCTGTACCATGGCCATTCCCTCTATATGATTTTTGTGCAGCATTTTGCTTGTGCCAAAAGATTATAACGCTCAATTATGTGCTGGGTGTTAGTATTATTACAAAAAGGTTGAGAGATTTTTTTGCTTGTATCGCCTTTTCCTGCGATACGGTATGACTTAATCTAACTCTTTATGCTAGCTTACACAGGTCTTTGACTTTACTTTTAGAATAGATTTAGCGTTTGATAATTAAAGGATATTTATGTTTCAAAGTTTAGGTGATCGTTTACAAGGTGTTTTTGATGGGCTTCGGGGTCGTGGCAAACTTACCGAAGCTGAGGTTAAGGCGGCACTTCGTGAAGTGCGGATTGCGCTTTTAGAAGCCGATGTTAATTTAGAGGTTGCAAAAGAGTTTACAAAGCGGGTTCAAGAAAAAGCTGTTGGTAGTGATACGCTTTTATCTTTACGCCCTGACCAGCGTGTTATTGCTATTGTTAATGAAGAGCTTACTGAGCTACTGGGAGGTAAAGCAGCTCAGCCCAATTTAACAAATGATGCCAATGTCTGGATGCTTATGGGCCTGCAGGGTGCAGGTAAAACGACGACAGCAGGTAAACTTGCTTATAAATATAAAGCGCAAGGTCGCAGACCCTTACTTGTAGCAGCTGACACGCAAAGACCTGCTGCTAGAGAACAGCTGAAAGTCTTGGGCAAGCAAATCAATGTGCCTGTTTTTGAAGTCATGGATAATGAGTCTGCTGTTAGTGTAAAGCAAAGGTTAGATGCTCATTTAAAACAAGATTATCGGGACTTGATTATTGTAGATACTGCTGGTCGTTTGCAAATAGATGAAGCGCTTATGGATCAATTGGCTGATCTAAAAGATCAACTCAAACCTACCGAAGCTATGCTAGTCATAGATGCCATGACAGGTCAGCAAACTTTATCTGTAGCAGAATCTTTTGATGATCGCATTGGCGTAAGTGGTCTGATCATGACCAAAATGGATGGTGATGCAAGAGGTGGTGCCGCACTATCTGCAAAACATGTGACAGGTAAACCCATTTACTTTGCCGGTATGAGCGAAAAGATTGATGGCCTTGAAGCTTTCTTTCCAGACCGTATTGCTAGCCGAATATTAGGAATGGGTGATGTTCTCACCTTAATCGAAAAAGCTAAAGTCTTAGAAGGCGACGATGACGAAGAAGATTTAAAAAGCTTAACTGACTTTAGTTTGCAAGATATGCTCGTACAAATGCGTCGCATAAAACGCATGGGCGGCTTTATGGATGTCATGCAGCTTATTCCTGGTGCGAGCAAAATGCTTCCAGCAGGCGCAGAGATAGATGAAAAAGAAATTGGTCGCATTGAGGCCATTATTTCTTCAATGACCGAGAAAGAACGTAGGAAACCTCGTCTTTTAAATGCGAGTAGGCGCAAACGCATTGCGGCTGGCTCAGGTACCCAAGTTCAAGATGTCAATAGACTCATGAAAAACTATGAACAAATGAAAACCATGATGAAGCGAATTGGTAAACGAGCTCCTAAAAATATGCGAGGTTAAGCTCAGCGTTGATTTACCCCTAGCCTTATGCGTGATTTTCTTGTATGATTAGTAGCTTGTCTTTTGCAGGTCTTGATTTTTTTCTTGATTGATATAATCAAAATACTATCTGTGAAAGTCTAATTTTTTGCTTATTAGTCTCTTTTGAGACTAACGGAGGACAATAGAAATGGTTAAAATTCGCCTTTTACGTATGGGCTCTAAAAGAAATCCCCACTACCGCGTGGTAGTGGTTGACGCACGCAAGAAGCGTAGCAGTGATTATATTGAATCACTTGGCTATTACGATGCTCGCAAAACGGTTGAAGAGCCCCTTAAAATTGATGGGGAGCGTGCAACTTACTGGCTAGAAAAAGGTGCTCAACCAACCGAAACAGCTGTTAAGCTTCTTGAAGAAGCCGGTGTGAGCGTACCTAACGTTATTGCCAAGCGCGGCAAAGGTTTCAAATCACGCGCTGCTGCTGCTAACGCCTGATGCCTATTGAGCTAGTTACCTTTGTTGTCCAGCAGCTTGTCAATGAGCCTGAGCAGTTAAAAGTGACAGCTGAGCAAGATGAGCGTAGCGTCCGTATAGAGATTCGTTGCGCTTCTGATGATGCAGGTCGCATTATTGGACGTGGGGGACGAGTTATAAATAGCATTCGTACACTCGCTCGAGCTGCTACGGATGGTCGCCAATTTGTTGAGATTCAGCTTGTAGATTAAGGCTGAGAATTCAACGAGTGGCTAGTCAAGTTCCAGATAATTACCTTCAGTTAGGAAAGTTGGGTAAACCCTTTCAGCTAACTGGAGGTCTTCATTTTTATGCTTTGGGTAGTGCTGAGGCAAATGCTATAACAACTCTGAATAAAGTTTTTATTGACGGCATCGGTCAAACTGATATTCGTGATGTAAAGCTTACTAACAAAGCAATTATTGTCTATTTTACAGCTGCCTTAAGCATTGAAAAAGCAAAACTACTTGTCAACAAAACTGTTTATGCTGATAGTGAATTACTGCCTGACGCTGAAGATGACTTTTATCTTGACGATTTAATTGGTTTAAACGTTTATTTAGAAGAGCAATTAATTGGTACAGTTGCAAGTGTTATGGATGCGGGTTTGCAAGATATCTTGAGCATATCAAGCTCTCAAGGGGATTTTATGATTCCGCTGCAAGCCTCTTATGTTTCTGTTGAAGAAGCTGGGCTTTACTTAAAAGATGTACCTGAAGGCCTTATAGACTTAAATGACTAAGGTTGTCTATTATAAATTTTCGACAGGCACATTTACCCAAGCACAACAACTACACACAAATCAGCTCCGCTTTTTACAGACAACGTATGGAGCAGCTTAATTCTTCATGATTTACAGTGTTTATAGTTTGTTTCCTAACTTAATTGAACCTTGGACGACAGAAGCTATTTTAGGTCGAGCAGTTAGTAGCGGAAAAATAAGCTTTAATATTAAAGATTTACGTTTTCATGCAAACAACAAGTGGAATAAAGTAGATGACTCACCTTATGGTGGTGGTGCTGGCATGGTGATAAAGGCAGATGTCACCGCTCGAGCGCTAGATGAAGTTAAAGCTGTGACCCCAGCACCTGATGAGCTTATTCTGCTTTCACCTGCCGGTGAGCCGTTTACTCAAGCTTTAGCTGAAGAACTAGCAGCTAAAAAACATCTTGCTTTATTTTGCGGACGTTACGAAGGCTTTGACGCTCGAGTTGAACCTTTATTCACACGGGAGATTAGTGTGGGTGACTATGTGCTTATGGGTGGAGAGATTGCTGCCTTAACGCTTATAGAGGCAACAGCTAGGCTCATTCCTGGCGTTTTAGGTGATGAAGCAAGCCATAAAGAAGATTCATTTTCAACAGGATTACTTGACTACCCTGAGTACACCCGACCAGCTGAGTTTATGGGCATTAAAGCACCAAAGATTCTAAGCAGTGGTCACCATGCCAAGGTAGCCCTCTGGCGCAGGCAACAAGCATTAAAACGCACGCTAGAACGCCGACCCGACTTGCTGTTAAACCTCAATTTAAGTAATGAAGACAAAAGCTACTTAGAAAGCCTAAAAGAAAAGAAGAGCTAAACGCCCTTCTTAATTAATAGCCATTTGTTTTTAACTTACTGCATCGTAGCAACACGATCAATAACTTGCTGCGTAATATTCAGCCCCGGCTTTGCATAAACAACCAAATTTACACCCTCTTGCCCTGCCACTCGAGCGTCTAAAATCATATCGTAGTCACTACTTGCTGCTATTTCACTTATAACTTGGTCAACAGCTTCAAGTGCAGGTTGCACCGTTGTATTTATTTCTTCACTGTAACGCTGCTGTACAGAAACAATAGCTGCTTGTAAATTCTGAAAGCGATTTTGATCTTCAGCCGTAAGCTGTTGGCCAGAGTTTGCGCTTTCAATAATGGCTTGTAAGTCTGCTTGCAAGGCTTCTACTTCGCTTTTAGCTTGATCTTCAAGCACTTTTGCTTGCGCACCAGCTGGGTGAGAACGAATGGCTGCTTGAGCGTCAATGAAAGCAATTTTACTTACCCCTTGCTGAACCCATGCAAATGAACCAATTACAGCTATAAGAACGGTTAAAAGTAAAAAATTAAGTCTATTCATTTTGTCCTTTTTCTAACATTGAATGTCTAATGTTTTAGCTAAATGAAGGTTTGATTACTGCGCGTTCATCTGAGCAATGACTAAATCCGTAATATCCGTTGAGTATTCAGGGTCAGCATAAACAACCAAACCAAGCCCTGCTGTACCCGCTAAATCCCCATCTAAGACAAGCTGAAAGCCATTTGCTTTGGCAACAACTGCAACAGCTGCATTAATCGCAACCACAGCGGGCTCTGACGCTGCGCGAATATCCTGCTCATAGCGACCACGCACCTCATCAAGCGTTCTAACAAGCAAGTTAGCCCTTGCACGTTCATCTGCAGTCAAACCTTCTGCTGTTTCAGATTTACTTTGCAAGGCTTGAATGTCACTAATGAGAACAGAAAGCTCAGCTTCTTGCTGACGTACCAACTCCGCAGCAGCTTCACCCGCAGGATGAGCCGCCAGCAATGCGTTAGGATTAACAAACGCAATACGAATCTCCTGAGCAAAAGACAAGCTACCCAGAAGCACCATTAAAGAAAGACCTAGTTTAATAAAAGTTTTTTTCATGCCGTGAAAACTATACCCCAAAAGAATGAGAAAAATTGCTACCCTGCAAACCCCAGCTCGATATACTGCTTAGCGTGTTAAGCCTTTCAAGCACAACTTTATTCAGCATTATCATCCTAAGCATACTCGGTGCCCTTATTGGCAGCTTTGCCAATGTCGTTATATACAGAGTGCCAGCAGGCAAATCAATCGTTTTTCCAGGCTCGAGTTGTCCTCACTGTAATCATCAAATTAGATGGTTTGAAAATATACCTATTTTTTCATGGCTATTTTTAAAAGGAAAATGCTCGAGTTGTAAAGCAGGCATTTCGTTTCGGTATCCTTTAATTGAATTAAGCATGGCAGTTTTGTTTGGCTTACTGGCGTGGCGCTGGCCTCTGTTTGACTTTGGCTACACGGTTTTACCTTTAATGATTGTCTTAGCCATGGTTCTAATGATGTCCATGATTGATATTGACACCTTCATGTTACCTGACAGTTTAACGCTGCCTTCAGTCATTGTCGCTTTACTTGGTACTTTTCTATATACTGCTAATAGTGGCTTGCCCACCTTCAGCGAAGCCTTTTTTGGCGCAGCTGTAGGTGCAGGCGTCATTGCGTTAATTAATAGGGTGGGCAGTTTGGTGGTTAGGCGCTTTGCTGATACTAAAGAACGCTTATGGCCACTCGGCATGGACCAAGTTAATGTTGCGGCTGTCGTTGGCGCGCTTGCTGGTTGGGTTTGGGGTCTAGCTGCTGCCGCTGTATCTTTAGCTGTTAATTTATTAAGTCGAAAAATCTTTAGATTACCTGAACTCATTATCTATGCACTTTGGCTAATTGCTTTGGTTGTTTCTACAACAGGTGTTTTTGGTAGCGTTACTACAGGTATTACCGGCACCTTTATTGCCGCTGGTATTGTCTCTATTGTGGGTTCTCTTTTCTGGTGGTTTAAAGATATGATTCGCCCTGAGCCAGAACCTGCAGAGGATGATGATGAGCCTGTAGCTATGGGCTTTGGGGATGTTAAGCTCGCAGCCGTTTTAGGTGCCTTATTAGGCTGGCAAAACCTTTTGGCTGCGCTCATGCTCTCATTTATCATTGGGGCAATTGGCGGTATTACCGCTCGCATTGCAGGCGGTGGCCGCATTATTCCTTTTGGCCCCTACCTTGCTTTAGGTGGACTTATTGCACTCTTTTTTGGCAACGAAATAGTAACGTGGTACCTAAACCTCTTAGGTGTTTAGTTCTTATGCATAAGCTGATCTGCATTTACACCAGTTAAATACGCCATAAATGAAGGTAAAATAGGCAAAACGCAAGGAGATAAAAAGGAAAGTGTTCCCCCTGCTAAAGCCAAAGGGTAAAGGGAGGCTGGAATTTTGTCACCCGGTAAAATAACCAAGTTATCACCTAACAAGCTTTCCAAACTACCAAATCTAAGCAAATAAGGCGAAAGCGCATTAACTGCATTACTTAAAAGCAAAATACCTACAATGACAAGTAAAACACCGCCCACTTTTTCAATAATGCCAACATACTTATTTAGACGCCTTACTGAAGGCAATACTTGAGCTGCAATCATAAACGGAATGGCAAAGCCTAAAGAGTAAACTGCCAGTAAAATACCACCCTGCAGCGCTGAACCTTGGGTACTTGCCACCGTAATGATGCCTGCAAGAATAGGACCGATACAAGGCGACCAGCCTGCCCCAAAGGCAAGCCCTACCAAAACAGACCCTGCATAACCCGAAGGTTTATCGCTAAGATGCGCTCTTAAGTCACGCTGTAAAAAAGGAATAGGTAACAGCCTAAGCATAATCAGGCCAAAAAGCACTAGAAACACACCCGCAATAATGCGGACTACATCCCCAAAGCTAAATAAAAAATCACCAACAAGACCACCCAAAATCCCAAAAGATATAAACACCATGCTTACACCCAGCAAAAAGGCGGCACTATGCAGTGAAACATGTAAACGAACAGGTAATTTTTGCGTTACAGTTGCCATTCATAAACCTTTCTAATCAACATCAGCAGCATCTTCGATATTGCTAGTATCCTCTAGAGGATTCCAATCAACACCAATACTTGCTAGCAAAGCCTTTGTTTCTGCAGGCGTAATAAAACCAATCTTAATACCCTGCACAACCCCATCAGCATCTATAAAAAAAGTACTCGGCATACCTCTAATACGGTAGTTTTTAATCACATCTAAAGTCTTATCAAGCTCAACATCCTGCTCTTTAAAAGCGTTACGTTGCTCTCTTGTTGCGTCAACACCAGTAAGCAAATCAATGCCAAGGTCATGATGCAAAAAAGCCAAGGCCGAAACAGGCTCTTCATTATTATTAACCAAAAAAAATTGCAGTGCAGGTATTTCAGTCCCAGCATTAACCTCATCAGAAATACGCTGAAACAAGGGTAACTCTTCAACACAAGGCGCACACCAGCTCGCCCAAGCATTAAGCACAACAGGAGTACCCTCAAAATCACTTAAGCGAACAAGCTCACCTTCAGCATTCAGAAGCGTCACTTCAGGCGCAGGCTGCCCAATCTGTTGAGCAAAACCTACAGCAAACAAAAAAACAGTTAAAAAAGCAAGTCTAAACATAAAATCCTAACTATTAGATCTAAAAAACCACTTAGATATCTAAACAAATGATAGAGAAAACTCCATCTATCTGCTGTATTAGAATTGACCCATGTATTGAAATTGACCCAAGCATCTAATCTTAAACCCCCATCAGGCTATAAAAAGCTTCAATTCATACCATTTCCGTTTAGTTCTTTAAGGAACTAAACGCGGTCTTGGACCGTTGAAACCAATACCAAGTCCGCTTAGGAGCCTATAAATCTCTTTAGAGTTTAGTAAGCGTATTATCGGACTTGGTATCAGTTAAATAATCACCAGTAATAGCCAGCTAAAGTTTATGCATCAGCCTAAAAGCACTCGAGTATTGTTTCGTGTTTGTTCACCTAAGTGCAGTGGCATTATTTATCAAAAAAGCTTCATTTTGGCTGCTAGCTTGCGCGCGTCAGCTTTGCAAAAAGGTAGCAAGCGTATTGAGCATGTTGTCAAAAACACTTAAGCGAGCCACCTCAAAACCATGGCTATTTGCCCGCACATGACCAAAACAAACAATCCGCCCTGCTGCACCTGCATACTTCACTAAACTTGCGTCACTCGCGGCAAACTCATGCACTACAAGCTGAGCTTGGGTACCTGCTTGCATAGCAGCATTTGCAAAAGCTTTATTTAAGTCAGCATCATAATAAGCTAGGCGGTCTTTTGCCCATAAGGCAGGTCGACCATCTAATGCCAACTTACTTCCTGCAGGAATAGGAGAACCATCTACTGCAACAAACACATCTGGCTGTTCACGATGGCACAAAAACTTAGCACCATTTCCACCAACTTCTTCTTGCGTTGTAAACGCAACAATGAGCGAAAAATCAGCCTCAAGCGCATCTTGATTAACTTTCTTGAGCAACTCGAGTAGCACAACACAGCCCATACGGTCATCAAAGGTCCATGCACCAATCAGAGGGTCTAGACCCTTACCAAGCAGCACAGGCCCTCTATTAGCCGGCATAGGCACCGCAGCGCAACCAACTTGAACCCCTGCATCAGCTAATTCTTGAACAGATAACCCCGTAATTAGCCGAACATCTGACCACTCGAGTGCTTTGTCTGGCTTTGCACCGTGACCTGTGCCCATAGAAATAATGGCTGGGATGCTTTCTTTTTCAGTGAGTATCTCGACGGGGCATTCACCTAATTTCCAAGGAAATAAGCCACCTATGCGGTTTGCTGTGAGGCTGCCATCTTCTTCTATGCCAGTTATAACTAAGCCAAGTTCATCCATGTGGGCAGCAAAAACATAGAGGGGTGCATCTTTCTTTTTTGAAGCTAAACGCACTAATACATTGCCAGCAGCGTCTTGCTCTGAATGAAAGCCAATCTCGCTGATTTTTTCAGAAATGAAACGCGCCATAGTGGCTTCGAAACCTGACGGTGATGGAATGGCAAGCATTTGGCCAAATAAAGACATCATGGGTTGCTCTAAAAGATTTGACATATTCAAAGTTTAGCGCAACTTAAGATAGTTAGCATTTGAAGGCTGTCAATTTAGCTCTCTGGCCTTAATCTTTTAGCAATACGCCTCTCCAAATTCTCTTTAACGCGCGGCCACTCACTCTCAATAATCGAATAAATGGCATTATCTCGCACAAAACCATCTTTATTCACCTGACTCGAGCGTAGCGTACCTTCGTAAGTTGCACCGAGTCCTTTGATGGCCTTTTGCGAACGTGCATTGCGACTATCTGAGTTCATTTGTACTCTTATTAGACCAAGGTCTTCAAAGGCGTACTTAAGCATGAGGTACTTACTTTCAACATTAAAAGCCGTACCAAATAAACGAGTATGAAACCAGCTGTAGCCTAAGGTGCAGTGCTTGTAACTCCAATTTGCATCATAGAGGCGAGTTGTACCTACAAACTCATTATTTTTCGTATCCACCATGACCCAAGGGTAGGTGGTGCCAGCAGTTTTATTGGCAAAAGCGTAGCTAAAATAACTCTGCTTCTGCTCTTCATTTATGGGTGTAGAGGTGTACTTAAATTCTTCTGGGCTTAACTTAGCAATTGCAACAAGTGCATCAAGATGCTTTTCTTCCAGCGGTTCTAAACGAACCACTCGGCCTTCAAGAATAACGGGATCTTGGAACATAGCGTTATCTTATAAGGTTTGACTAGTAGACTGCTAGCTAAATAAGCTTAACTCGAGTCTCGTTGCCACCACCAGAGTATGGCTAGGCCGCTCCCTATGAGGGTAAAGGGTAGGAACCAGCCTGGCATGCTGTTGCTAGGGTCATTAACGATTACGGTTAAAATAATAAATAGAACTGCAGGAAAAAGCGCCCATCGTTTAGCGACTCGTAAATAAATAGTTGCAAAAGTTGCAGCGAACCCTAAGAAAAGAATGGGGACGGCTTCCCAACGCGGAAACAAACCTATAAAGATTAAAAAGATACTTATGCTCGCCATAAGGCCCGCTGGAATAATTGCCCACCAACGATGCCTATTGTTTAAATAGGTGAAGGCAAACGCAATGGCTGGAAAACCAAGCGCTGCAGCTCCGGCAAATTCACCTTTTGACACGGTAATCATGCTAATAAGACCAATACCAGCAAAGCCTAAAAGGCGTTGCCAGTAAAGCATTTTTTCTTCTGAAGCCATTAAAAAGCTAGCGCCAATGGCAAACATAATCATGAGCCATAAAAATGAGGGTAAGGCTGCAAGTACCCCAGAATTAACAATGAGAATAAGAAAACCTAAGCCCACCAGACTGTAGGCGATTTTTTGGTAGCGCTCTTTTATCATGATTCTGCCCTTGGTAAGTTCACGATAAGACGCGTACCTTCACCTTCTAAACTTTCAATAGCTAAGGTACCCCCAAGTGAACTGGCACGCTCAGCCATGGTCTTTAAACCCAAATGCCCTGTAAATTCTTGGGCACTATCAAAACCAATACCGTTATCTTCAATAATTAAACGTACATGATCATCAAAACTGTAGAGGCAAACCTTGGCATAATCTGCCTTAGCGTGCTTCACCACATTATGAAGAGCTTCTTGCACAATTCTAAAGAGAGCTTGCTTAGTGGCAAAACTCAGCTCAGGCTCTGTGTCACCCTCAAAATCTGCCTTGAGCTTATGACGCACTTCTAAAGCCTCAACTTGCTTTGCTAAAGCAGCACTCAAACCTTCTTTTTCAAGCACTTCGGGGCGTAACTCAAAAATAAGCGCGCGCATTTCAGCTAAGCCAGCTTCAGCTAAATCCTGCACATAATCCAAAGCTTGCCTAGCTTGCTCAGGGTCACGATCTAACTGCTTTTCAGCAGCGTGAGAACCCAGCACAATACTGTAAAGCGCCTGAGACACCGAGTCATGCAGCTCACGTGCCAAATGCTGACGCTCATCAAACGCGGCTTTCTCTTGAACATCCGTATAAAGACGCATGTTCTCAATAGCCACCCCAGCCTGATTCGCAAAGACATTCACCAAACGCAACTTTTCTTCCGTCAAGGTTTTATCTATCGCATGCTCGAGTACCACCACACCCACTGTTTTGTTATGCACAAAAACAGGAAAAATAACTTGCTTAGATTCACTCAAAGAAAGCGTAAGTGGTTTCTTTTGCTCTACGGCTTCAAGCATTTTGCCTTGTTCAACTGTGCTTAATTTTTCTTTAAGTACCAGCTCTTGAAAGGTCTTGCCAATAAGCTGAAAAAGCGCAATGGCTTTATACTCTGTTATATCTTTAAGCTCTTCAAAGACACTTTCAATAAGCGGAATATCTTCGGTACTAAGCGCAATATTATTAGAAAGCTCGAGTAATGCCATGAGTTCAGTGGTGCGTTCTTGCACGCGTTGTTCTAGCTGCGCTTCACTTCGTTTTAAAGCTTCGTTAGCCTCAACAAGTTCTTTGGTTCGAGATTCTAAATTGGTTGACATTTGATTAAATGCGCTAGCCAGTGCACCCAACTCACTGTCAGAAGTTACAGGCAACGTAACCCCTAAATTACCCTGCGCAATTTGCTGGGTTGCGTCTACCAAAGAGTTAATGGGTTCGGTAAGCAAACTACGACTAAACACGGTTGCGCCCACCAGAGTAAGCAAAAAGACAGCCAGCAAATTCACCACCGTGCGGCTCAAAATATCTCTTAGTTCAGAGTTAGGCTCGAGTCCTGCATCTGTTAAAGCCTGCAAGGCATCTTGTTGCGCCACATTAAAACCATTAAACCCCCGCACTACCAAAATAGCCGTTGCACCTGCCAGAACCAACACAATCAGTAAGATGAGCAGGCCTAAACGCGTACTCAAACGATTCCAGAACGGGATGCTATTCATTTACTCGAGTCCTACGATTCCTTCTTTTAAGGCAAATAAGGCTGCTTGCGTTCGACTTGATAAATGGAGTTTAGATAAGACACTTGAAACATGGGTTTTTACGGTCACTTCGGAAACTTCTAGTCCTTTTGCGATTTCTTTATTAGATAAACCCTTAGCCACTAATCTTAGTGTATCTGTTTCACGTTCTGTCAATGACTCACGCATTTCAGGGGTACGCACTTCTCTAATAAGGCGCTTTTGGGCTTTAGGGTGCAAACGAACTTCACCTTTGGCAGCAGCCTTGATAGCCTCAATTAGCTCTTCAGGTCCTGTTTCTTTAAGCAAATAGCCGGCAGCTCCTGCTTCTACAGCATCTATTACAAGGCGATCTTCAAGAACGCTTGTTAAGGCAACCACTTCAATATCTGGGTAACGTTCTTTAATATTCCTAATAGCAGTCACACCGTCCATGACAGGCATTAGCAAATCCATGAGCACAACTTCTGGCTTTAGAAGAGGAATGGCGTCTAAGGCTTCTTGACCGTTACCTGCTTCTCCTACAATCTCAAGGTCAGGCTCTAACCCTAAGACCATTTTGAGACCTTGCCTTACAACCGTATGATCATCTACTAGTAACAGCCGAACTCTGTCTTCACTCATCTAAAACTCCGTAATTATATTTATTTCGATGGTTTTAATAAACACTACATTACCTTAAGTTTGACACATCATAAAGGATTAACTCCTCAACCAAAAGGTGGAGACAGTAGCTCAACTTTCTGAGGAAGATAGTAAAAACTCCTTACCTTAAGCTAATAAGCGAAACTACAACTCGGAGGCTCCACATGACAAACAAGCAATCCTTTAATTCAGGCTTACTATTCATTGCACTAGGCGTCATTGTATTTTTTGCAAACTTTGGCTTATTTAACGGCATGGAAGGTATTATTGGTTCAGCCATACTCGCAACAGGCGGGTTTTTATTTAGCCGTATATATGTAAACAACCAAAAGCAGATCTGGGCACTTATTATTGCATTTGGCTTTTTCGGAACAGCAGTAGCTGCCATATCAGGCGCAATGGCAGGCGCATACTTCTTAGCAGTACTAGGTGCAGGATTTGCCTTAAGTTACTTTCGAAACAAAAAGCATTGGTGGGCAATCATACCTGCAGGAGTACTCGCCAGCTTAGCAATCATTACAGGTATCGGCGAAAAACTACCCTTTTTTGATAATTTAATTGCACCCATTTTATTTACAGGCATAGCAGCAACCTTCGCCTTTCTTTACTACCTACCTGAAGGCGGCAAACGCTGGGCCATCTACCCTGCTATTGGCGCAATAGCCATTGCTATCATAAGCTCGAGCTTTTCAGGTACTTGGTTACTACCTGTTATTTTGATTGCTGGTGGGGCTTATTTGTTGAGGGGTGATAATGTCTTAACTGCTTTTTTTGATAAGCGTGAACTCAAAACTACTGAAACAGTTTCTTCGCCTAGTCGAGAAACCAATGAGTCTGTTGCAGAATCTTTCATTGAGAGTCAAGCAAGTTAAATTAATAGTATTAAAACTAAGAACGGCAGCTTCGAAAAGCTGCCGTTTTTTTATATTTTTAGTAATTTATTCGCTAGCAGGTTCTGCTTTTGCTTTAGCAGCACTGTCTTTAGCAGTACGCGCAGCTGCACGATCAGCTTCTTGACGAGCCACATCTGTCTTAAGACGAGCAGCTTTACCACGAAGGTCACGTAAGTAATAAAGTTTAGAACGACGTGCACGACCACGACGAACAATCGTAATGCTATCAATAAGCGGTGAATGCATAGGGAAAACACGCTCAACGCCTTCACCAAAGCTTATCTTACGAACCGTAAAGGTTGCTCTTGCGCCTTTACCATTCTTCTTGGCAATAACAACACCCTCATAAGCCTGAATACGACTACGGGTACCTTCAACTACTTTGTAATCAATTCTTACCGTATCACCCGTTTGAAAATCAGGAACTTCTGACTTCATGAAGGGTTGCTCAATGGAACGCAAAATCGCGCCTTTATTATATTTCATGACTCTATATCTCCAAGGTTCTGCTTAATTTCTAAGATAATGCTTAGGTGCAAAAAATTTGGTTTGCCACACAGCCAGCCTTAACATTAAGACTTCTGCGTCAGCACAGCCTTACAATCTTAGCGTAGAACACCCACACTATGCAAGGCTTAAACACAAACTCGAGTTTTTTTACTCTATTTTTCACATTTTATTACACTTCCCCAGAT
>CAYGTA010000074.1:0-12315 GCA_964352605.1 uncultured bacterium
GGTAAAGCTAAAGAAGCAGGTTTTGAGTACACGCTTATTAATTACCGTGAGGTTGGCTTGAAAGATGTCACGGTGTTTCAGCTTTCAAGAGGGTCTGATGTTTTGTTGGGTGCTTGGGAGAGCCTGTGGGGTCGTGGGGATTTTATTTTATGCGAAACTTAACGCGGCTCGTACTCATAGCTGTAAGTTTGTTTTTTAGCTTAGCGCCCGCACAAGAACTCAGTCATTTTTTAGGTATAGATGAGACTAACTCGAGTGTGCCTATTACTGAGGTGAAATGTTGTGGCTTTAGGCAGTTGCCTGCTTTGGGGTTTGAGGGTGAGTGGCAGGGTTTTGTTGAGGCTACGCCTGCGCCTAAGTTTGTTTCGCAGGAGGGTATTGCTTGGCTTCAGCCTAAAGAACCGGTGCTTGTGTTAGCGCTAAATGGTGAAGCGAAAGCTTATCCGCTGCAAATTCTGGTGCATCATGAAGTTATTAATGATGTTTTGGGTGGCGTGCCTGTTGCCATTACACTCTGCCCTATTTGTAATAGTGCTATTGCTATTGATAGGCGTATTCCTTTAACTAAAGATAGTGAAGCTGCTTTACTAAGTCAAAACCCTAGTGCGCCTTTAAGCCCTATAGATACTGCTTTTCAAGAGGCACATGCGTTTCAGAATTTAGCAAAAAATGACTTTAGTAGCAGCATTCTGACTAGCTTTCATACAGCGGCAGGTTATAACGGCAACATGATGATGATAGATGCACACTCGAGTACGCTCTGGTCACAGCTTTTGGGTAAAGCTTTGGTGGGTACGCTTCGTGAAACGCAGCTTCTTTTGTATCCTGCGCAAATTATTGGCTTTGAGGCTTTTCGAGAGCTTTATCCTGACGCAGTTGTGCTTTCTAAAGATACGGGGTTTGATAGGACTTATGGTTACAACCCTTTTCTTGGTTTTGATGATATTGATAACCCACCTTTAAATCAACCTGAGTTGAAGGATGGTCGTTTAAGTGCAAAAGCTCGAGTGGCAAATGTTTTGTTGCGGGGTGAAGCTGTCGCTTATCCTTATGCAAGTTTGGAGCTTCTTAGGGTTGTTAATGACACAATTGCAGATGAACCCGTGGCGGTATTTTGGCAAGAAGGCACAGCTAATAGTTACGGTAAGTTCTTTTTGCAAGAGGGCAAAGAAGTGGGTGGTACAGCGGTGTTTAGTCGTAAACTCGAAGGGCAGGTGCTGACCTTTGAGTGGAATGGTGTTGCTTTTGTAGATACCCAAACATTAAGTACTTGGAATTTGGCGGGTCAAGCTATGACAGGAAGCTTGGCGGGTAAGCAATTACGCGCTATTGTGCATGACAATACGCTTTGGTATGCGTGGGTTAGCTTTCACCCAGAGACAAGAGTTTATTTAAGTAATGAATAAGGAGAATGCCATCATGACATCTACAACGTCAAAAGCTAGACTAAGTGTTTCAAGTTGGAGTTTAAACAAAAGTCTTGGTAGCCCTGCTTTTTATGGCGTGGCTGCACACTTACCTAAAGAAAGCCATAATCAAGGGACCCTAAGTTTACTAGAACTACCTCAAGCTATTGCAGATTTTGGCATTAACACGTTAGAGATAACTCATTTTCATTTACCTAGCTTAGAGGATGCCTACCTAAACGAACTCAAAGCAGCCTTAAAGGCAGCTAAGGTAGAGCTTTTTTCTTTTCTTATTGATGATGGTGACATAACGCACCCAGAGCATGGTAAGCGTGATCAAGCTTGGATCGCAAGTCAGTTAGACATAGCAGCCAAACTAGGTAGTAAATGCGCTCGAGTGATTGCAGGTAAGCAAGAACCCACACCTGAAAATCTTAAGCTAAGCATTTCAAGGCTTAAAGAGCTGGCAAGCAAAGCTGAATCGCTTAATTTAAGACTCATGATTGAAAACTGGTTTCAGCTTGCCTCTAGCCCTAAAGCGCTACTTAGTATTTTAGAAGCGCTTAACGGTCGGGTTGGTTTATGTCTTGATTTTGGAAATTGGAAAGGGGAAGAAAAATACGAGCAGTTTAAGCAAATAGTGAATTACGCTGAGTCTTGCCATACTAAGGCTTATTTTGAAGACGGTAATCTTAACGGTGAAGATTACATAAAATGCCTAGAGATTACCAAAGCAGCTAAGTTTAGTGGCCCTTACACCCTTATTTTTGAAAGCCCCAGCCCTTCTGACTGGGAGGGCTTAGCCTTAGAAAAAGCCATTGTGAGTGATTACCTTTAAGGAAATTTATGACAAACAGTTCAGACTTAAATTTTAATGCTTTACCCGCCTTGCCTCAAACTACCTTTTTAAAAGAAGTCGTTACGCGTTTAGCTAACTATCCTGAGCTTATAGCTATTTGGTTGGGGGGCAGCTTAGCTTCTCATAACGGTGATGAGCACAGTGACCTTGACTTGCGCATTGCCATACCCAGCTCAGCTTTTAGTGACTGGCAAGCACCCAATTTTAAAGAGATTTTTGCTGCAGAGGCACTTTCGCATTCAACCCTTAAGTTTAGTGAAACAGGCCTGCTACATCATCTTTTAGTAGCAAACGGCATTATTGTTGATCTTTACATTCAAACCCCAGAGCAAGCCTTAACGAACGAACAAAGACATATTTTTATCTGCAAAGATGACGCGTTCAAACAAAAACTACTCGAGCCTGCAAAACCTTACGGTAATACCGTTTTTCCTGAAGCTAACGCCAAAGGCATTCAAGATATTCTTAACTTCTACTGGCTAAACGCCCATAAGTTCAAAAAAGGCTTCGCGCGAGATTTAGACGTCGTTATTGCCGAAGGTCTAAGTATCTTTAGACCCTCTTTACTCAGGCTGCACTACATAGCGTTAACAGGTCATGACTGTGGCAATATAAAAGGCGTATCTATTCACGGCATGACCCCTATATCAAAAACACTACAAGCAGCCGAAGATAAACGTTTTCTAACAACCATAGGCTTAGCCAGCAGCACTCGAGCTGATAAAGTTAAGGCAGTTACTGAACTTAATGACAGGGTTGCTGAGTTAGGTCGAGCCTTAGCTAAAACCTATGACTTTGACTACCCTGAAGCACTCGAGCGTTTGGTTCAAGATAGCTGGCATGCGTTTGTGGCTAAAAGCTCGTAAGTTTTAATTTAGGTCGACTAGAAATATACTTAAGGTATTTAGATTTTTAGGGAGTGTACTAATGAAGAGTGGTCAAGAGCCTTACGCATTTGCTTATAGAGATGATTTACGTCGCCTGCCTCAAGCAACGCTTGAGTGTGAAGTTAATTTGCATGGTGGCTTTGCTAAAGATGAACGTGAAGGCTTTGGGCAACTTTATTACGGTATGCCTAATGCTGGCATTTTAAGAATTGATGCTGACTTAAAAACCCAAGAGCTTATTCGCTTACCCAAAGATTTAACGCCTTTAAATTTTCATAGTACAACTTTGGGGGAGTTTGACGGTAAACAACGCCTCTTTTTACCTGCCAATGATAACGCTATGGTTGCTGTTGTTAGTTTAGAGGGTGAGCTTGATTTTATTTTACCTAAACCTGAATTTGAAGCCTACCAGTCAGCAGAAGCTAAGTTTAACCCTACAGATACCGTGCTGCTTGACGATAAACTTTTGGTTGCAGATGGTTATGGTTCTAACTATATTTCTACTGCTGATTTAAAAACCCAAACTTGGACCGGCATTTGGGGGGGGCCTACAGCTAGTGCAACAGAAAATGGTAAGTTCGCAACGGCACATGGCATAAGCAAACACCACAGTCACCATCATCATGTCGTTATTGCAGATAGGCCTAGTTCAAGACTACAAATGCATCAGAGTGAAGGTGCTTTTGTAGAATCTTTCTCTTTACCTAAAGGTGCATGGCCTTGCGGTATAGATTACGTGTTTCATAATGAAAAATGGCTAGCAGTTATTGGCAGCCTTAAAGACCCCATAGCAGACGCACCTGCACCCATTTACATTTTAGATGGTGAAAGTCATGAAGTCTTATCTACCATTAGACCTAAGAAAGACTTAGGGCTCGAGCATGTACAGCATTTACATAACGTGGTTTGGCATGTTCATAACAATCAGCTTTACTTAGTTTGTCAAGCTTGGAACCCTGGTTTTTATTTTGTACTCGAGCGGGTTTAACTATGCCTAAAATCTTCAAAGCTAATCCACCCATAACTCACTCCTCAATAAACGCCTTATGAACACCGTGTTGGTTGGTTGTGGCAGCATTAGTCAGGCATGGCTAAAAGCCATTAGTGCCATAAAAGACATAAAGCTAGTAGGCTTAGTTGACCTAGATGAATCCCTCGCCAAAGCTCGAGCTGAGCAGTTTAAACTTGACCTTCAAACAGGCTCGAGTCTTGCAGATATGCTGGCTGACCTTAAGCCTGACGTGGTCTTTGATTGCACAGTTCCGCAAGCGCATTTTGAAGTCACCCTGACGGCCTTAGCAGCAGGCTGTCATGTTTTTGGTGAGAAACCCATGGCAGATTCATTTGCGGAGGCTAAGCAGATGATTGCGGCAGCTCAAAAAGCTGATCGTGTGTATGCTGTTATGCAAAATCGGCGGTACGACCCGAACATTCAGGCTTTAAAGACTTTTTTAAATACGGGTGTTTTAGGGGACATTACAACCATTGCTGCTGACTTTTTTATTGGTGCGCGCTTTGGTGGCTTTCGAGATCACATGCAGCATATTCTTATTAAAGATATGGCGATTCATACCTTTGATGCGGCACGCTTTCTTGTAAATGCTAACCCTAAAGCAGTTTACTGTCATGAGTGGAACCCGAAAGCATCTTGGTATGACCAAGATGCCTCTGCTATTGCCATTTTTGAAATGTCAGACGGGCTTGTCTTTAATTACCGTGGTAGTTGGTGCGCGGAGGGCTTACGTACCACTTGGGAAAGTGAGTGGCGCATTATTGGTAGCAAAGGTAGTGTTTCTTGGGATGGTGCGCAAGGTTTTAAAGCTGAGCTCATTGAAGACGCCTCAGGCTTTACCTCAAGCTATACATCTGTAAACGTTCCACTTGTTCAAAATGATAGCTTTGAAACAGGTCATCAGGGTGCCATACGAGCTTTTACAAATGCACTACTCGCAGGCAAAGAACCCGAAACTATTTGTACAGATAATCTAAACAGCTTAGCCATGGTTTTAGGTGCAGTAGAAAGCTCCGAAGCAAAACAACGCGTAGAAATAAAGCTATAGCTGAGCGTATTCTTCTACTTCTCGCTGACTAGGTAAACCCTCAATAGAACCAAGCTTAGTTACTGACAGTGCCGCCGTAATCATAGCTTGACGAAGGGCAGCTTCTAAACTCGAGCCTTTTGCTAATGCAGCAGCTAATCCTCCATTAAAGGCATCGCCTGCACCTACTGTATCTATTACCTTTACCTTATGTGCTGCCATTCGTTTAGCAGGTTCACCTTGTGAGGCGTATATGCAGCCTTTGTCTCCTAAGGTAATAATCACCGTTTTAGGGCCAAGCTTTAACAAAGCTTTAAGCAGCTCTTCAGGTTCACTTGCAGCATCTGGCTCGAGTCCGAGAAGCAGTTTTGCTTCGCCTTCGTTAGGTGTTAAGTAATCTACCTGTAAAAGCTCTTTACTCACAAGGCGCGCGGGTGCTGGGTTAAGTAGTGTCATGAGATTATGCTCTTTAGCAAGCCTTAGCGCTTGTAAGAGGGTTTCATCTGGAACCTCAAATTGGGTTGCGAGTAATTTGCTTTTTTCAAATAAATGCTTTGCGTTTATAATATCAGTTGGGCTTAAAAGCCAATTGGCACCCCTATAAAAACCTATGGTGTTTTCACCTGAATGCTGCAAGTAAACCAGCCCTACTGCGGTGGGTTCGCCTCTTGTTCTAAGTACATATTCTGTAGAAATACCTTCTTTTTTATAAAGCTCAAAAGCCATGTCAGCAAACTGATCTTCTCCCACTCTTACAATCATGCTTAGTTTTGCGCCTTGCCTTGCTGCTGTTACAGCTAAATTTGTACCTTTCCCTCCTGGCCCCATGTCAAACAAATCAGCAACAAGTGATTCCCCTGCATGAGGCATACGAGGTAAACGTACCGTTAAGCCCACCACAAAACTACCCACCGTTATAATGTCATAAGCTTTCAAATGCACATCCTTGACTTAAGTTTAGGTCTGCTTTTTACTGTTGCCTATCCATGGCACCACTTTTAATTTCTTAGAACTATTCACCTTCATTAGGTCTAGCATAATCATCTTCAAAGCGTTTTATGTCTTCTTGTTGCCAATCACCAAAAGCCACTTCTAAAACACGAATTTCCCCCGACACACTCCCCAATCTATGTTTCTCACCCACAGGAATCCAAAGTTCATCTCCTGCCTCTGGGTGTATTACCTTGTCACCAATCTGAATTTCAGCACCCGCATCAAGAACAATCCAAAGTTCCGCTCGTTTTGAGTGACACTGCAAACTAAGCCGCTGACCTTCTTTCACTGTCATGAGGCTCACCGTTGCCTCTTCATTGCTTGCATATTGCTTAAAAGAACCCCAAGGCCGCTCCACAAATTTAAGAGCAGGTTTTTCATTTAACTTTGACACTCAAAACTCCCAAACGAATCCATTAAGAACTCGAGCGTAAATACAAGCTCGAGTTCTTAAAAGTGTAGTTTAACTATCTAGCAAGGCTGATGATTTATCTAAAAAAGCTTGATGTGCTGCGTCACCGTCATCAGCTGTCCAAGCTTCAAAGCCCATTTGTGAGCGACCTATGGCACTCAGGCTAGCTTCATTTGCTCTATTCTTAAAGCCTACTTCTATGTCATTTTGGGCAAAGTCAGGTGGGGTTTTGCCTACTACGAAGTGTTCTTTTTGTCGCTTTATATACCTTGCATTTTTTTCACATAAGGGTGCTGAGCCTATAAAGAAAACATTGCTGTAACCACTGCCGTTATGCTCATTTTCTACCGCGTGCACAATATCTGGGTGCCACCAGACTGTGTCACCAGCCTCTACAGTAGGTATAGATATAAGGCCTTCCATAAGCGTCGCGTGCCACTCTTGACTTATGGGTAAACTTTTAGCTCTTAGTGCACCACAAAGGTCATCCTCTGCAACATCATCTAGTAAGGGTCTTAGTAAAAGATAAGCAATGCTTTCTTTAATCATGGGTATAACTTGCAGTGTCCCGTCACCTTTGCCTTGTTTGGTTAGGGCAGTCCAGCCTTGGTAGGTTCTAAAAGAGGTACTTACGTTGGGTGCAGGAAATTCTTCAGCCACAACGCGGTGCTCACCATCAAACGCATCATGCTTTTGCCAATCTCCAGAGAAGATATTAGCGTAAACATTTTGATAGCCGTCTTGCACCCAGCGTTCTATTGAACCTGCATCTAAATGCGGTGACAAGCCAAGCGTATTATCACCGGGTTGACGCATTCTTACGCGGTCACAATAATCAATTTGTTGTTTAGGGTCAAAAAACCATTTTGAATCATCTTTATAACGCCACAAACTATTTATATAATCTCTTGCTACTTTTAAATTAGGGTTTTGTCGTGCCTTGATTTGCGCTTCTGACCAGTAAACATCAAACATTTGTGGTTTTTGGGCGTCTAGCCCAGCAAAGTACTGCTTAATGTTGTCACTAGAAGCCACATTTATATAATCATTAGAGTGAATGTAATCAGCTATCGTGTCATTCCACTCAGCTACCTCTGCTTGCTCAGCAACACCTCTTATAACAACAACACCTGCTTCTTTAATTTTATTTTTAATTTCAGCGGTATTTGCTTTATTGCTATTAATATCTGAAATATGAATTTCAGGTATAGCAGCTGAACCAAGTGCTTTTATTTCAGCTGCCCTTGTTTTAACAGCCTCTTCAACTTCTTTCCAGACAGCCTCTAAGTTAGGTAGTTGGGCACGAAGTTTGCGTTTGGTTTCACGAATGAGTGTTTCATCTCCACGAACAGCTTGCTGATCCATCATCATCACCCTATCTTTTTGTAAGTAACGCTAAAGATCAAGTTTAAAAAACTTTAACACCTTTTAGAGCAAATCTTGCTACTTACCTTCATTATTTATTTAAAAGAGTTTATCATTTAAGCTAGCTCATAAGTGCAAACGCGCTTTGCTGAGTTATTTGGTCTGCACACTTAGACCTGCCAGTTCACAAGCTTCACTTTACTCAGCTTAAAGTTCAAACCAAACATCAATCATGAAAAAACTTAAAAGCACCTAAGTTCCACAAACAGTACGATAATAAATAGTGGTGCCCCCATCAGGATTTGCTTCAGAACGACGAGAAATCTCTGCTAACCCTCGCAAAATACCCTGATCTAACTGCTCAAGATTTAACTCCCTATACCACTGCTGAACAATCTCAGGATCATCGCTACTATGAAAAACCATGCTAGTCGTACCAGCAGCACGGTAACGCACCAAATCTTTCTCTTGAAAAACCAGCTCGGCATTAGGGTAAAAAGGTAAGCGCTTCGCAATATCATTACGACAAATTTGATCAGCACCAAACGCAACCAGTAGTAAAAAGCCAGAACTAATTAAGAAAAGAAAAACAAAATAACCAAAACCATATTTTCTACTTCTCATTCTTACTAGTGTAGCGTTAAGAGACCCAATTATTTAATATGACACAACGCAATTTCAGATATACTATAAATCTCAAACAGAATAGCTTTTACTAAGGAGCACAGCATGCAGCAAAGCAAGCGGCAAAAAGTACTTGTTCTTTACCTTTCAACCTCCGCTTTAGACAGCGACGTTAAAGGCTGGGCCATCTATGACGGAACAGGCCAGAACGCACACACAACAGGTGACAGCCTCGAAGCTCCTTACGGAACAGGCTTAGACGCCCTAAAAGACGGCTGGCGCGTCATACAGTTCCCACAACTCATCCCCCCCTACCCCGGCGAAGAACACAGCACATCGTTCATGAAATACGAATTTATTTTTGAACAAATCGTAGAAAGATAAACAAAAAAAACTAACCCACCTTAAGCCAAACCCTTTCAGGAGGACAAACAATGGATAAAAAATACTTACTCAACTCTACACAAATGGCACAATTTGTCGCCCAAGGCTACCTTCGTTTTGACGAACTTGTACCCAATGAACTCAACCAAGCCATCATGGCAGAAATAGACGCAGGCAGCATAAAAGGTGCCCCCGCAGGCACACCCCTATCGCAATGCTACCAAGGCTCAGCCATAAAACAAATGCTCGAGCTTCCCGAAATTCAAGGTCTTATAACTAGCTTAGTAGGTGAAGATCCCCTTTTTGACCATGATGCCGTGCATGTACGTGAACCCAATGAAGGCAAAGCACAAGGCATGCATGCTGACTCAATTATTGATACACGATTAGATTTTGATATTCAAATCATGTACTTCCCACATGACTTACCTTTAGAAATGGGCGGCACTCTCTTGCTACCCGGCAGCCAATACCGCAAAGTCAACGAAATGGATATTGCACGCTATCAAAACATGCTCGGGCAAGTCCCCATGGTTTGTAAAGCAGGCAGCATCTTAGTTTTACACCACGGTATTTGGCACTGCGGACGCCAAAACAAAACCAATCAACGACGCTACATGTTTAAAGTACGCCTTAACCCACAAGTTAAACAACAGCGCCTATGGAACACTGACGATCTAACCGAAAACTACGCAGAGCCCAAAGAAATCTTTGCAGGCAAACAAGATGAAAACGACATTCAAGACATCTTAAGCAAATCAGAACCATGGTTCGAAACCGCCAGCGGACGCCTAGAAATAGTAAACCGTGTCAAACAATGGCGCTTCTTAACAGGTGACGATAACTTTGACGTGCACTACTGGCTAACAAGGTTGGAGAATAAACCCAGTCAATACCACAGTTAACCCCAATGGAAATAACAAGGCACTTTACCGCAACCGTACTTATTGTTCATAAAAACAAAGTGCTTTTACACAAACACAAACAACGCGGCATCTTACTACCCGTAGGCGGTCACTTAGATCGTGATGAATTACCCCAAGATGCCGCTATGAGAGAAGTCAAAGAAGAAACCGGAGACATTACGCTTTACACTACTAATCAAGTTGCATTTAAAGACGCTCGAGTACTCATTCAACCCATACACATGCTGCTGATTGACATGAATCCTTATCATCAACATATTGATTTTATTTTTTATGCCAGAACTGCTGCAGACACTTTAGAGCCTAGCGAGGGTGAATCTAGAGAGCTTTACTGGCTTGATGAAACTCAAATTAAAACTTTGGAGATGCCTGAGGATGTGCGTAGCCTTGCTTTAGATGCACTGCGAACACTTGCTTAAATTATGATAAGAACTGCTGAGACGCACACTAGCATTTTGATTGTTGGGGGTGGCACGGGTGGTGTTGCGGCTGCACTGTCTGCCTTGAAGTTAGGTCAGAAAGTCATTTTGAGTGAAGAGACAGATTGGCTGGGTGGGCAGTTTAGTGCTCAGGCTGTTCCGCCTGATGAGCACCCATGGATTGAAACTATGGGGTCTAGCAAAACTTATAGGCAGTTCAGGCAAGCTATAAGGCATTACTACAAGAAGCATTATCCTTTAACAAAAAAAGCTCGAGCTGTTAAGTATTTTAATCCGGGTTATGGTTTTGTGAGTCGTTTGTGTCATGAGCCTAAAGTAGCGCTGGCGGTTATTGATGGCATGCTGGCACCTTACCGCTCGAGTGGTCAGCTTCAGGTTTTTTTGAGTCATAAGCCTGTTAGTGTTGATCTTGACGGTGATTATGTGAAGGCGGTTACGCTCGAGTGTGTCAAAACTCAAGTGCAGTTTTGTGTGTCAGCTGATTGGGTGCTTGATGCAACTGAGTTGGGTGATTTGCTTGAGCTGGCTGAGGTTGAGCATGTTATGGGTGCTGAAAGTCAGCTGGATACAGGGGAGTTGCATGCTTCTGAGGTGGCAAATCCTTTAGATCAGCAGTCTTTTACGAGTTGTTTTGCTGTTGACTTTCTTGAAGCTGAGAATCATACGATTGAGAAGCCTGAGGCGTATGATTTTTGGCAAGGTTATCGTGCGTCTTTTTGGCCTGATAAGCAGTTTAGTTGGTTTGATGTGAATCCTGTTTCGCTTAAGAAGCGTCATCTTGGGTTGTTTGAGAGTGAGTTGCCGAATGAGGATGATTTGCAGCGTAATCTCTGGACGTATCGTCGGGCTGTTTGTAAGGAGCAGTTTAGGAAAGGTTTTTTTAAGTCTGATGTTAGTTTAATTAATTGGCCTCAGGTTGGTTATCATTTAGGGCCGTTGCTTGGGGTTGCTGAGACTGAGAAAGAAAAGCATATTCAGGCTGCTAAAGGTTTGAGTCTGTCTTTTTTGTATTGGATGCAAACCGAAGCGCCAAGGCATGATGGTGGCGTGGGTTACCCTGAGTTGAGGTTGCGTAAAGATTTACTTGGTACGAAAGATGGCTTAGCGAAGTCTGTTTATATTAGAGAGTCGAGGCGCATAAAGGCTGAGTTTACGATTTTAGAGGAGCATGTGGGGGTTGAGCAGCGTGGCAGGCTAAATACAGCTGAGCAGTTTAGCGATACGGTGGGGCTTGGGAGTTATCGTATTGATTTGCATCCGAGTAGTGCAGGTCGTAATTATGTTGATGTGAGTAGTTATCCGTTTCAGCTTCCTTTAGGTTCCCTAATTCCTGTGCGTGTTGAGAATGTGTTGCCTGCTTGTAAGAATATTGGTTCAACGCATATTACCAATGGTTGTTACAGATTGCATCCTGTTGAATGGGTGATTGGTGAAGTTGCAGGTGCTTTGGCGGCTTACAGTTTAAAAACGAAGTCAACCGCTAGGCAAATTCGAAACACAGCAGCTAAACTCACCGCTTTTCAAGGCTTACTTCAAACATCTTTTGGTATTGATTTGGTTTGGCCTGAAGCTATTCAGAAGCACAAAAATTAAAGTAGCCGCTCGAGTGTACTCGAGCGGCTACTTTGTGTTTAGGGTTTTTTACTGTGCGGGTATAACGAGCAAAGTTCCTGGTGCAATGTCGTTAGCGTCATCTAAGGCAATGCCGTTTGCTTCAGCTATGAGGGGCCATAAGCCATCATTTCCGTAAAGCGCTTCTGCTATGTCTGAGAGGGTGTCGCCTTCAACAACAATGTAGCTTGTAGCGCCTGATGGTGCTGGCGTAGCTTCTGTACTGTCAGTTTGGCTGAGTTGTAACTTTAAGGTTTGGTTTTCTTCTTGTAATTGGGCAACTTGATCACTGAGTGATTGCATGGCCATTTGTTGTGACTCAAGGTCAGTTACACGAACGGCTAATTCGGCCACTCGAGCGTTTCTGGC
>CAYGTA010000074.1:12415-14013 GCA_964352605.1 uncultured bacterium
GCTAATTCGGCCACTCGAGCGTTTCTGGCTCTGAGTTGTGTTTGTACTTGGGCTAGGTCTTCTGTAGCTCCGCTAGCTGCAGCTAATTCTGCTCTTAGTGTTCTTAATCGAGATTCTAAACTACTACGCTGTTCGGCTAGTTGAGCACTCCGTGCTTGGCTGGCAGTTAATTGTCCAGTTAGCTGTGCAACTTGTTCAGCTAACTCATCAGGGCTAGCCTCCTGTGCAACGCTAAGGGAAGCTAAACTAAGTAGAAGTAAGAAAATGACGGCTTTACGCATATTTAATCCTTTCAAAAGAGCACATTATGTGCCTTTAGATGCTGAGTTAGTGTGGGGCTGAGGCTTTAAGTGAAAACTACAGTAAGAGCCAGCAACCTTAGATAAAGTTATGAAACGCTATATAGTTTTAGTTTACCTTAGCCTAAAGGCACACTCAAGCCTTAGCCACACCAAAAGAAGGGCGTAAGTGAAAAAATTACTCCTTATTCCACCAGATACTCGTCCGCCAACGCTAGACTTGCCTGTTGATTTAGCTACTTTAGCGGCGTTTGATGTTAAAACGCCGCCACTTGAGGCGCTGCCTAGTGGCATTAATAAACCAGGGTCATTTGCTGTTTTGCGTGACTGGCTAACGCAAGAAAGTCAAGATGCAGCTATTCTTATTTGTTGCCTTGAAACGCTTTGTTTAGGTGGCATGATTCCTGCTCGGCGTGTGAGTGATAGCTTAGAAAATGCTAGTCAGAAACTAACGCTTTTAAGCGATTTAAAACAGCTCAACCCAAACTTAAAGATTCTGGCGTTTGGCGTTATTGTAAGAGTTCCGCATGGTAATGACCCTTATGAAGAGAAAACTTATTTTGCTGACTTTGGTGACGCTTTACGAACTTACAGTAGTCACTTTGATAAATGGACGCGTTACGGCTCAAGTGAAGATAAAACGCTAGCAGACGCAGCGCAAACTGCTGTACCCAAAGCTCATTTTGAAGATTGGTTAGCAACAAGGCAGAGAAATCATAAGCTTCATCTTAAAGCCTTAGAGATGGTCAAAGCAGGCATCTTAGAGCATCTTTGTTTAACTTTAGATGACACCAGTAGCTACGGACTTGCTGCGCTTGATAAACGTGCTTTAGAAGCAAAAACCGATGACCTTGCCCTCTGGCATAAGGTAGACATCTACCCAGGAGCAGACGAGGTAGCCTGCACGCTCCTGGCTCGAGTGTTGCAAGAAAGCGCGTCTAAAGTTTTTGTTCGTTACTCTGCGGTAAGTGGCGCGCAGGCTGGCATGATGTTTGAAGATAGGCCTGCGGGTGAACTCATAAAGGCGCATTTGCGTGCTGCGAACTGCGTTCAGGTAGATACGTTTGCTGAAGCAGATTGGGTACTTGCGGTTAATGTGCCAGCGCACAAGCAGCCTTATGAAACAGCGCAACCTGATTACGCTCAGGTTGATACCAGCTCACGACATTTACCTGAATTTATTGACAGTATTAAGCGCATGCTGCCAGAAAAACCTGTTGCAATTGCTGATATTGCTTACCCAAATGGTGCAGAGTTACGCTTTATGAAGCTCTTAAGGCAAAGTATTCCGCTAAGGCA
>CAYGTA010000075.1:0-2595 GCA_964352605.1 uncultured bacterium
TTAATAAAAAAACCTGAGCAGGTTTGACTAACTCAGGTTTATTTAAATTATGTTTATTTTTTAAACGATTTAGCTTAAAGCTGCTACACCAGGTAAGGTTTTGCCTTCTAGAAGTTCTAAGCTAGCTCCGCCACCTGTTGAAATATGATCTATTTTGTCTGCTAAACCTGATTTGTTTATAGCTGCTACAGAGTCGCCACCCCCTACAACCGTAAAGCCAACTAGCTCTGCTACGGTTGCTGCCACTGCGTTGGTGCCAGTGTTAAAAGGGCTAACTTCAAAGACACCCATAGGGCCATTCCACAGAATGGTTTTAGCATTTTTTAGGGCATCTTTATAAACCTTAACGGCTTCAGGGCCAATATCTAAACCCATCCAGCCGTCAGGAATAGCATTAGAAGGGAAAGTTTTAACTTCAGTACCTTCGGCGATGGCTTGAGCACACAAAGAATCTTGCGGTAACAAAATTTTGGTGTTTTTAGCTTTTGCTTTTTCAAGTACTTCAAGAGCAAGCTCGAGTTTGTCGTCTTCTACTAGGCTTTTGCCTACATTGCCGCCTTGTGCTTTAAAGAAGGTGTAGGCCATAGCGCCACCAATTAAGATTTCGTCAGCCATGTCGAGTAGGTTTTCTATGACGCCTATTTTGTCGCTTACTTTTGCGCCACCAATAATGACTTTGAAGGGCTTTTCGGGTTTATTTAAGAGTTGTGATAGGGTTTTGATTTCTTTTTCGAGTAGTAAACCTGCTGCGCTGGGTAAGAGGTGTGCAATGCCTTCTGTGGATGCGTGTGCGCGGTGTGCTGCGCCAAAGGCATCGTTTATATAAACATCTGCGTAGCTAGCTAGGGTTTTGGCTAAGTCAGGGCTGTTTTTTTCTTCGCCTGCATCAAAGCGAGTGTTTTCTAATAGCGTAATGCTGCCTTTTGGTGCTTCTTTTACAAATGACTTTTGTTCAGCTGAGGCAGGGCCATCAGTCGCTAAGTAGCGTACCTCTTGACCTAAAAGTTCAGCGAGTTTTTTGGCTACGGGGGCTAAGCGGTATTTATCTACAGTTTCGCCTTTGGGTCTACCCAAATGACTCATTAAGATAAGTGTAGTGTTACTCGTTAAGACTTGTCTTATAGTGGGTAAGGCTGCACGAATGCGAGTGTCATCTGTAACAAGGCCTTCTTTAATCGGGACATTAAAGTCAACTCGAGCGATTACTTTTTTATTTAGAATATCTAGATCGTTTAGGTTTTTCATGCTTTACTCCATGGTTTTTATAAAAAAATGCGGTTAGTGAAAACTAACCGCATATATAGTATCTTTGAATCATTAATAACAAATATTAAAGGCTTTTCTCCATAAGTTCTAAAACGTCAACCATGCGGTTACTGTAGCCCCACTCGTTGTCGTACCAGACTAGGATTTTGGCCATTTTGCCCATGGTTTTGGTGAGCTGGCTGTCAAAAATGGCGCTTGATGGGTTACCAACAATGTCACTGCTTACAAGAGGGTCGGTGCTGTACTCAATAACACCTTTGTGGGTGCTTTCGGCAGCTTTTTTGATAGCTGCATTGATTTCATCTGCGCTTGCCTCTTTTTTAAGCATGATGGTTACGTCACTTAGTGACCCTGTTGGGGTGGGTACACGAACAGCCATGCCGTCAAAAATGCCGTCAAATTGCGGTAGTACTTTGGCTACTGCTTTAGCTGCACCTGTGGTTGTTGGGATGATATTGGTAGCGGCGTTACGAGCGCGGCGCATATCTTTATGAGGTGCATCTAAGATGTTTTGGTCATTGGTGTAGCTATGAATGGTTGTCATCATGGCTTGTTCGACACCAAAGGTATCATCAATGATTTTCATGACAGCAGCTAAGCTGTTGGTAGTGCAGCTTGCGTTAGAGTAAACATCGCCTGTTGATTCGTCTAGTTCGTAAGCGTTTACACCAATCATTACGTCAAGGTCAGCGTCTGGGCTAGGTGCGCTAATAAGAACTTTTTTAGCGCCGCCGTCTAAGTGTAGGGCTGCTTTGTCACGCTTAGTGAAGAAACCTGTTGATTCAACAACAACATCAACACCGTTTTTGCCCCATGGAATTTCATTTGGGTTACGAATGGCAGTTGCAATGATTTTGTGACCATCAACAATTAAGTGGCCCTCATCATTTGATACATCGCCTGCAAATTTACCGTAGTTACTATCGAACTTTAGAAGCTGCGCTAAGGTTGCATTGTCTGTTAAGTCGTTAATTAAAACAACGTTACCGCCTAAGCCACGCTGATGCAAAATACGAAAGATTTGACGACCAATGCGTCCGAAGCCGTTAATGCCTATTTTCATTGTTTCCTCCTTGGGAAATTAAGTGATTTTCTAAATAAAGATGTGTAAAGCAGATATTTTTAAGGTGTAAAAACCTCTTATTTTGTACTCTAGCATGAAAAGTACACAAATATCATTGTACTTTCAGCGTTGGGCTAAGAAATCATACCATTCTTGTACTAGACCAATGACACAAGAACAACAAAAACCTAAGCTTTCTTGGCGACCACCATAACATGAGGACTGACACCCAAAATACTAGGCTCACACTCGAGTTTCTCAAGCAT
>CAYGTA010000075.1:2695-14004 GCA_964352605.1 uncultured bacterium
AGTTCTAGCATCATCAAAGCAGTATCAAAATACTTATCTTCAAGCTTAATAAACTTAGGGTCAACCGCATAGCTCTTAAAGCCTAAACTCTCGTACAAGCGAATAGCAGAAACATTACTCATCGTAACGCCTAAGACAAGATACTCGAGCCCTTCAAAGCTTTTTGCTTGTTTGATTAGCTCAGTTAGTAAGGCTTTAGCTAGCCCTTGACCACGCGCTTCAGGTACAACATACATGGCAGCAAGATGCGCTCTATGCCTAGTTTTTGTTCGTTCTAGTGGTGGGCGGTGAAACATAAGAAAGCCTTTAAGCTCATCGTTAAACGCACCAAGTGCAAACAAATCTTCTGAAGGCGAGCCAAGCGTTTCCCTAAGCTGCTCTAAAGGTCTAGCTAGAAACCCCTCAACACTCTCACCAAACGCTTCAGGATGCTCACGTAAGGCTCGAGTGCGTAGTTCTCTAAAGGCTTCTGCGTCATTTTCTTGTAATCGTCTTATGTTCATAAATCTTATAGAGGAGCAGATGACCTGCTCCTCTATACGTCCTTTAAGCTTTTTTTAAGCTGATGGTGATTGCGGTTTCTTCTACTTCTTCTTGTTCAGTGTAAAGCACGTCTGTTAGCTTGCTGGTGCTTATGCTTTTTGCGAGCACTTCGTACATTATGTTTTCTTTATGCTCAGTTATGGCTTCTAGCAGTTCACCACTGGTTTCTAAACTTAATTCAATACTGTCAGATACTTCTAGGCCAGCATTTTTACGTGCATTTTGCACTAGACGAACGACATCTCGCATGAGCCCTTCACGAATGAGCTCTGGTGTGAGCGTGACATTGAGGGCAGCAAGATAGCCTCTGTCTTCAACGGCTGAATAGCCATCTGGGCTTATGGCATCTAGTAAAAAGGCTTCAGGTTCAAAGTCAAAGCTTTGTTCTCCTAAAACAACGGTTGTGTGTTTACCTTCACGTACATTGGTAGCTATTTCTTTGGTATCGCAAGTACTCAAGAATTTACGCATGTCAGGTACGAGCTTGCCTAAGCGTTTGCCAATGAGCGGTAAGTTAGGACGAATGGAGTAATTTACAAAGTCAGCATGTACATCTAGGTAACTAACTGCTTTGACATTGAGTTCTTCTATGAGTTGGTCTTCAAGATGCTTCATGCCTGCAAGTTCTTCTTCGCTGCGAACACGTACTAGAACTTCAGGTAAAGGTTGACGTATTTTTACGCTACTGGCATTTCGTGCGCTTCGACCAAGTTCAACTACGCGCAGTAGAGCGTTCATGTCACGGACAAGATTGCTGTCTATTAAGCTTTCGTCATAGCTTGGCCACTGCGCTAAATGTACTGATTCGGCTGCATCAGGTGTTAAAGGTAAGACCAAATTACGATAGATTTCTTCGCTGACAAAAGGTGCCATGGGTGCAATGAGTTTAGCTATGGTGACAAGCGCTTCATAAAGGGTTGTGTAAGCTGCAAGTTTATCGGTATCGCTTTCACTCTTCCAGAAGCGTCTGCGATTACGGCGTACATACCAGTTACTTAGTTCATCTACAACAAAATCACGAATCATGCGCGTGACAGGGGTAGGGTCGTACTTTTCTAAGCCTTCGGTAACATCTTTTGTTAATTGATTTAAGCGTGCAACCAACCAACGGTCAATCTCAGCGCGTTCGCTAACAGCGACATGCTTAGTCAAATCAGGTTTATCAAGATTTGCGTAAAGGGTGAAAAAACTATAGGTATTCCAAAGGGTTAAGAAGAAATCACGTAAGGTCTCATCAACCAAAGCTTCAGAAAAACGACGACTCGAGCCTGGAGGTGCCGCGCTGTATAAGTACCACCTGAGAGCGTCTGCGCCTTGCTTGTCGAGGACTGAGTTTGGTTCGACAATGTTGCCTTTTGATTTGCTCATTTTTTCGCCTTTGCCATCTAATATGTGGCCTAGGCAAATAACGTTTTTAAAAGAGGATATATCTGAAGCTATACCGCTTTCAGCTAAGACACCGGGTTTGCGGCCTTTGGCTTCATCTCCTGAGTCGGTAAGTAGGGTTGAGAGGGCATGGAGGCTATAGAACCAGCCGCGTGTTTGGTCTATAGCTTCGCAAATATAATCAGCAGGGAAGTTGGCTGCGAACTTGGCTTGCTCTTCAGGTGTGCTGTTTTTACCAAGGTAATGCCACTGTGCGTAAGGCATAGCGCCAGATTCAAACCATACATCAACAGTGTAAGGTACTCGCTTAAAAGTTTTACCATTCTTTTCAAACGTTATGTCATCGACATAGGGTCTATGTAAATCCATTTCGGTGAGGTCTTTACCTGAGAGTTCAGATAGTTCAGCGACACTACCAATACAGTGGTTTTCGCTGCCATCCTCACTTATCCACATAGGTAAAGGGCAACCCCAGTAGCGTTCGCGTGAGAGCGCCCAGTCAATATTATTTTCTAACCATTTACCAAAGCGTCCGTTTCTAATATGCTCTGGAACCCAGTAGATATCTTGATTATTTGAAACAAGTTTGTCTTTAACTTCAGTTGTTTTTAAGTACCATGCGCTTTTAGCGTAAAACAAAAGCGGGGTTTTACAGCGCCAACAAAACGGATAGGTGTGCTTTATGCGGGCACGGCGGTAAAGCAAGTTAGCAGCAACTAAGTCACGTGAAATGGCTTTGTCAGCTTCTTTAAAGAACTGCCCAGTGTAGGGCCCAGCTTCGTCATCGCTAGCATCTAAGGCGCGCACTTCAGGGAACATTTCGCCATTTAAGTCAACACTAAAGAGCGTCGGTAAGCCGTGCTGTATACCTAAATCAAGGTCACCATAAGCAGGCGCTAAGTGAACTACGCCTGTACCTTCACCACCAGCATCAATTTCAACAAAGTCATCAAGAATGACTCTAAAGCCTGTGCTTATAGCTTCACCACTAGGCACGCGACCTTGCAAAACAGGGTCATAACTTAATCCTTCAAGGTCTTCACCCTTAAAGGATTTTAAGAGTTTGTAGTTAGCTTCACCAAACGTACGCTCTGCCATAGCTTGTGCCAAAATAATAAGGTCGCGTGCATCATTATCTTTACCCTTTTCAGGGTGCTGAGCAGGTGCATCATAAATTCCGTACAGCGCACCTGCCTTGACAGCTAAGCCAGAGTTTGCTGCGAGCGTCCAAGGTGTGGTTGTCCAAGCAAGAATGTAGACTTGTTTAGAAACATCATCAATTAAGCCTAAGTCTTTAAGTTTCGCCATATGAGCAGGAAATTTAGGCCAAACACTAGGGTCATCAACATTATCTTCATAACCCTGAGCCACCTCATGCGATGCCAAGCTGGTATTACAACGAGGGCAATGCATATTGACCTTATAGTTCTCGCTTAACAAGTCACGTTCCCATAAAGACTTCATGACCCACCAGCAAGACTCAATGTAACTATTGTTATAGGTTACATAAGCATCCTCTAAGTCAACCCAAAAGCCAATACGCTCAGTATTATAATTCCAATCTTGAATATTGGTAAAAACAGACTCTTTAGCAAGCTTATTAAACGCAGCAATGCCGTAATCCTCAATATCCTTTTTACCTTTAAAGCCCAGCTTCTTCTCAATTTCAAGCTCAACAGGTAAGCCATGCGTATCCCAACCACCCTTACGACCCACACGGTAACCCTGCATGGTTTTAAAACGCGGAAACAAATCTTTAAAACAACGCGAAATAACATGATGAATACCCGGCTTACCATTTGCAGTAGGTGGCCCCTCATAAAACGTATATGAGCCCAACGGGGCATCTTTAGCAACAGACTTCTTAAAAATCTCCTGCTCACGCCAAAACGCAATGACGCTACGCTCGAGTGCAGGAAAATCAACGTTATTACTGACTTCTTTAAACATGAAACCTCCGTAAGAGTAAAAAGCTAAAACTGAAACCTAAAGTAAGACTTAGTCGTTTAATTAGGTACATAAAACTCAAATTCTATTTCTGCTATGCAGCTTGCATCGGGTGCTTGACTAGGGTTATTAAGAAAAGCTTCTATTAGCTTTACGGCGCAGTCGCTACTGGCAAAAACACCATGCGCTGCATTAGGGAATTCATAAAAATAACTGTTGCTTAGCGTTTGAGCAGCGCGTAAACCCCACTCGGGTGGCGTTATCGGGTCAAAGCTACCTGCTAAGACTAGGGTTGGCAGGTCACTACTTACCGCTTGACTTTCAATAAGCTCACCGCGAGGTGCCTGCCAAGCTCGGCAAGCTGCAAACATTTGTAAGGCACTCTCATTCGCAAGTTCTTCTAATACAGGTGGAAGGTCTTGAGTTTCACGACGAACCGTACGGAAATGCTGAAAAAAGGTATCTTCAGGGCATTCCGTTGAAAAATAGACCCCTTCAGACTGCACTTCACGCCAAATAAACTTAAAAATATCGCCTAAAGCACGAAAGACATCTAGCACATTAAAGTCACCCGTATCAAGCTGCTCAGCCGTAGCCAAGCCAGCCGCAATAAGCACAAAACTATTAAAATCATCCTCAGCTAATTTCTCAAACGCATAAGGCAAACTAGGAATAAGCTGCTCATCGTACATAGCCTGAAACAATACATTCAGAATCTCTTGCGCACCAAGCTCGAGTTCGCTAAAGGGTTGCACAATCGGGTTAAGCTCGAGCCAGGTTAGGGTTTCATAAAAGCTGTCTTCTAGATTCGGGTAGCGACTTGAGCAGGCTTGACTTTGCGCGCAACTGTTAAAAACTTGCTTTAAAACGCGTTCAAAGTTGGTACCAAATTCGTTAAGTCTGTTTGCTTGAGGTGGATAGGTTGAGTCTAAGATGACACTTCGTATGCCTTCAGGGGCGTCACGCATGAGGGTTAAGGCAAGCCGAGTTCCGTAAGAAACACCTAGTAAATTGATGCTGTGAAACTCAAAAGCTTTTATAAGTGCACTTACATCTTGAGCATTTTGGGCACTGTTAAAGCTGCTTAGGTCATAGCCTTGCTCGCTTAAGCGGAGTCTGCAATCTGCGGTTGCTTCTTTAAAATCCAGATTGCGAAATAGTTCTGGGCATTTTAAGTTTGGCTCACCATAGCCGGTACCGCGCTGATCTAGCAAAATAATGTCTCGTGAGTCACGCCAGCTTAGCTCTTGCCAAAACTCAATGGTTGATAGGGCTGCGCCACCCGGGCCACCTTGTAAAAAAAGGATGGGGTCCGCTTTGCTAGGACCACGTGCTTTTAAGGTGAGTACTGCAAGTTCAATGCTTTTGCCTTCAGGTTGACTCCAGTTTTGAGGCACTGTAAAGCTATGGCAAACAGCGCTTTCACCTTCTATTTCGTTTTGCATAAGAAGGCGTGGGCATTCTCTGGGGCTAATAATTTGTGAAAACCCTATACTAAAAAAGATGACAAAACTTAAAGTAACGAGTAGTTTTTGCGCCATGAACGCCTCCATTTCTTGCTAAGCATTCAAAAAAACGCCTAGCACAATCATGTGCTGGGACGTTAAAAACGTGGTACCACCCAACTTTAATAGACTTTCACAAGTCTAAGCTTAGTCACTACCCAGTGTGGCTGGAGAGTGTGCCACGGTGACGAGTGGCTAACGGCCTTGTCTACTTAGCTTAAAAGCTGTTCGGAAGGCAGCTCAGGGAGGATTTTGGGGGTTGCGGTTCTGTCAGACTTCCACTATCACTGACTCGCTTTAAGACCAAACAAACCTTAGTTGTTCCCGTCATTGCTTTTAATAAATTGTGAAGCTGTTCACACGTGCTTTACAAGCACTTGCTAAGCTGCTTATACTAAACGTTAGCAGTAGGCGTTCTTTAAGTCAATACGTTTGCTACATCATCCCGAAAAACTTGTTACTTAAGCTTCTTTGACTGGGACTTCAGGGCTGATGCAAAACTACCCCTATGCTACTTAGCGCAAGCCCAAACATGGTACATTACGTTAAATTCACATCTAAAGACATTAGGAAGCGTAAACCAGAGCAGTCAATTTTGCTAGACCCTGCCTTAACTATACAAGGCAAACCCAGACCCAAAAACATAGAAAGAGATTAGTTATGGCAGATAATGCTGAAATCAAAGAAGAAACCACCGAAGAAAAACCAAAAAAGCGTACTTACAAAAGAAAACCTAAAGTTGAAAAAGAAGCTGAGCTAACAAGCGAAGCACAAAAAGTCGAAGAATCCAAAGTCGAAGAACCCAAAGCCGAAACTAGCGCCGCAGAAAAACCCAAAAAAACAACACGTAAAACCACAAAGAAAAAAATAGAACCCAAAGAAGAGGAAGAAACGAAAGCCGAAACATCAGATACTGAAGAACTAAAAACTGAAGAAGCAACGAACGAAACAGCAGACAACACTGAAAATAGTGACGACAAACAACAAAACTCGAGTAAGCGTTCAAAGTCACAGTCCCGCTCTAAGGGCAAGCAGAGCCGTTCGCGTAAATCAAGTTTAAATTACCGTGATTTGCAAACCAAGATTTTACCTGAGCTGCACCTTTTGGCTAAAGAAGTGGGTGTTGAAGAGTATCGGAAGTTAAGCAAAGAAGAGCTATCAGTTGCTATTTTAGAGCGTAGTGCTGAAAGTGAAGGCCTTAAAATTGTCAAAGGCTATCTTGAAATTTCTTCAGATGGTTACGGCTTTTTACAAGATTCACTGTTACAAAACAATACCCGTCAGGTTATTGTTTCTGCCGGCTTAATCAAGCAGTTTAAACTTCGTACCGGTGATTATATTTTAGGTAAATCACGACGCCCACGTGACAATGAGCGCTACGGCACCCTCATTAGAGTAGAGGCCGTAAACGGTGTTGATCCTTTTCAAGCTTCTAAACGCCCCCGCTTTGATGATCTCATACCAACCTTCCCCGAAACACGCATAAACCTTGAAACCACAGCCAATGAAGTCTCAGCTCGAGTTATTGATTTACTGGCACCCATTGGTAGAGGGCAACGTGGTCTTATTGTTGCGCCACCTAAAGCAGGTAAAACCACGTTGCTTAAAAGAATTGCCAATGCAGTTGTTAGCAATGAACCTGATATTAAAGTTATTGTTCTACTGGTAGATGAGCGCCCTGAAGAAGTAACAGATTTTAGAGAATCTGTGCAAGGTGTTGAAGTTATAGCCAGCACTTTCGATGAACCCCCAACCAACCATATTCGTGTTGCTGAATTTGTACATGAACGCGCCCGCCGTATTGTAGAAGAAGGTGGCCACGTAATGATTCTACTTGACTCAATTACACGTCTCGCTCGAGCTAATAACTTAGTAACACCCCCAACTGGCCGCACCCTTTCAGGTGGTTTGGATTCTTCTGCACTGCACTGGCCTAAACGCTTTTTAGGTGCTGCCAGAAACATTCGTAAAGGCGGCTCACTAAGTATTTTGGCTACAGCACTTGTTGAAACAGGCTCACGTATGGATGACGTGATTTTTGAAGAGTTCAAAGGTACAGGCAATATGGAATTACATTTGTCACGCCGTTTAGAAGAACGCCGTATTTTTCCTGCTATTGACATTCTTAAGTCAGGTACTCGCCGTGAAGACCTTCTTCTTGGTGAAGAGGTTCTTGCCAAAATGTGGCTACTCCGTAAAGTCATTAGCGATATGGATCCGTCCGAAGCTATGGAAATGCTTTTATCACGTTTAAACCGAACTAAAAGCAACGAGGAGTTTTTATCAACTCTAGGTCAAGGCTAATGCTACTATCTCTCACGTGCAACGGAATTTCTACTCACTAATTCGATTACTAATTTGTGCATCCACTCTAGTTTTACTAAGCGTGAATGCACAAACTTCACTATATACAGTTGCTCAAGGAGACACGCTTTATAGCATTGCTCAGCGTTACAACACAACTGTTCAACAACTCATCATCCTTAACAATCTAAGTAACGAGAAAATAAAACTCGGACAAGAACTCCACCTTCCCCTCACGCAGCAAAACGCCAAAAGCAGTGCCGCGATAGGAGGACCCACCAATGCTGATTCAGAAGCAGCGCAAAGCGCACAAAAATCAACTATAAAATCACACTGGGTATCAGAAGGTGAAACCCTAAACCAACTAGCCCAACGCTACGGCATACAAAGCTCGAGTATTGTTTTGAGTAACACGAGTTTTTATTTTTCTTCTGCTGATGCGCCCTTAACGCAGGGTATTACGTTGCTGATTCCTCCTGCTGATGGCAGAGTTGTTAAGCTTGATGCACCTTCAGACTTACTGCAAATTGCTTTGCAGCATGATTTAAGTGTGGCTGCTCTCGCTAAGGCGAATGGCTTTGTGCAACTTAAGCCTCTACCTGCAGGCAAATTACTTTATATTCCAGATACTTACGCAGCTAAGCAGTTTCTTAAAGCTGCTCCTGCTGCTGTTCAGGCAAGCCAAGCTGCGCCAACGCAAGGTTACATTTGGCCTATTCAAGGACCCATTACGTCTTATTATGGTTACAGAAATATTAGTGTAGGTGGTAATACATTTCATTCTGGCATTGATATTTCAGCGAAAACAGGCACTCCAATCAAAGCAGCTCAGTCAGGCGCCGTTAGTCGTTCTGGTTGGGGCGGTGGCTACGGTTATGTAGTTTATATCGATCACGCAGACGGTAGCCAAACACGATATGCCCATATGAGTAACATGAATGTTGATGTCGGTGCCAATGTAAGTCAAGGTCAGGTCATTGGCTGGGTAGGTAGCACTGGTGCTTCCACAGGCCCCCATTTGCACTTTGAAATAAGGCATGCCGGTAATTCGATAGATCCGTTAACTTATTTACGTGTTGAACGTGCAAGTCGTTAACTAAATTTTGTAGGTCAAGCATGAAACAATCTCAGCCAAGCTGCTAAAGAAAACGAGTAGCTTGGCTGAGTGAGTTATATATAGCAGCTTTCAGGTTAAACACAGCATCAACTTAGTACATCTGTTTTTACTCAGCTAGTTCGGCATTTAAAACAATGCAAGCATTTTAAATGCAAAAGGCTATAGAAAAACAAATTGCAACACAGCACAAAGACTGAATACCAAAGAAAGCTCGAGCTTTTAAAAAGTATGATGTAGGCTTATGGATATAATAAGGGAAACCGCTACGGAGTTCGATATTCCTATATGATGAAAATGAGCGTTACCTTAATGACAAAATTATTTACTAAGTCTATACTTAAGCATCAACTATGATAGATACTTTTAAACGTATTTGGGGCAATATCTACCTGCGTGTTCTGCTTATTATTGCGCTTAGTTACGAAGCTGTGATGGTTCTTAAGTCAACCCAGATAGCTTGGAGTAGCTTTCTTATAGCTTTCTTAATAGCCTATTTATTTGAACCCCTTGTAGAAAGACTAGAAAAAGCCAAATTGGTAGCTAGATGGCTGAGTGTTGCACTTACGGTCATATTGATTTTAGTGTTTTTTGTGGTGGGCGCTATTTTACTTGGTAACATTTTGGTTGAGCTTTCTAATTTACCAGGCATGATTATTCCTTATGTGACAGGTACGCTGCCAAATCAATTAGACGCCTTGCAGTTATGGGTTCTAGAACGTACACCGCCAAATTTGGTGGGTGAAGGTGAAGTGCCTAGCGTAAGTAGTCTTTTTGAGCAGCAACTTAGAGCTTTTGCTTTATGGATTCGTAACAATGTTGGAAATTTAGTAGGTGCAGTGCGCTTTATATTTGGTGGCTTAGGTCGCGGCCTTGTAATTATTACCTTAGCGGCTTTTATAATGCTGGGTTATAAGTCAATGCAGTCAGGCTTTCAAACAATCTTTCCAGAACGCCATAGACCCTTTGCCACTGAGCTTGTTCGCAAGATAGATAAAACTGTTGGTGGCTATGTGCGAGCTAAGTTTGTAGAATCTGTAATTATTGGTTTGATTGTTTGGATTGTGCTGCTGCTTCTCAATGTGCCTGAAGCACCTGCAATTGCCTTTATTGCTGCGATTTTAAACCCCATTCCTTATGTCGGTCCAGCAGTAGCTACCATTCCTGCAACCTTATCTGCACTTACCATAGATTGGCAGCATGCACTTCTTACCTTTATTGTAATGGGTATTATTCAAGGCTTAGATGGTAATGTTTTAGCCCCCATCTTATTATCACAAAGTATTTCAGTTAACCCCGTCACGGTCTTAGTGTCGGTCTTAGCAGGAGGGGCATTATTTGGTTTCTGGGGAATACTTTTATCAATTCCGTTTGCTGCTTTTTTACAACTCCTCTATACAGATTATTATTTGCAGAGTGACTGGTACCTTGGTAGAAACAAAGAAAAACTTAGCCTAGATGCTTCTGAACCCTAGCTCACTAGCCAACAAGAGTTGAACTTAAGTACACTTAAGTATAATTACTGTGCTTAGTCCCTAAATGGAATCAGGAACTAAGCTTGATGGTTTTTCAAAAAATCTAAGCACAGTTTTAAAAAGAGGTGAAACATGTCTGCACAGTTACTCGAAGGTAAAGTTGTTGCCGCTGCTGTATTTGAAGATTTAGCCCAACGCATTAGCGTGCTTAAAGAAAAAGGTATAACCCCAGGCTTAGGCACTATTTTGGTGGGCGATGACGCACCTAGTCAAGGTTATGTTCGTTTGAAACATAAAACGTCAGCTGAAATTGGCTTAGCCTCTTTTCGTAAAGACATTCCTAATACAGCTAGCCAAGCTGATTTAATGCAGGCTGTAACAGACTTTAATGATGACCCTAAAGTACATGGTTTTCTGATTCAATTCCCAGTGCCAGAACAGTTTGATTTTAGTACTGCTGTAGAAGCAATAAAGCCAGCAAAAGATGCTGACGGTCTACACCCAATCAACTTAGGTAAGCTCGTTTTGCAAGAACCCGGACCTATTCCTGCAACACCTGCAGGCATAAGAGAAATGCTAATTCACTACGACATTCCTGTAGCAGGAAAAGAAGTAGTTGTAGTAGGTCGTGGTCCCACACTAGGTCGACCCATGGCGCTTTTACTAAGCATGAAAGCAGCGGGCGCAAATGCAGCAGTAACAGTAGTGCACTCAGGCATAAAAAACATAGCTGATTACACCAAACGTGCAGACATAGTGGTTGCCGCAGTAGGCCGACCTAGCGTCATAACACCTGACATGATAAAAGAAGGCGCAACTGTTATAAGTGGTGGCATAACATGGCAAGGCAAACGCTTACTGCCCGATGTAGCTGAAAGCGTAGCCGACGTAGCAGGCTATATAACGCCACGTCTAGGCGGTGTCGGCCCCACAACCGTAGCCATGCTACTAAGAAATGTGGTTTCAGCAGCTGAAGCAAGTGCATCGTAAGCTAAGGTCAAGAAAGCCCCATTAAGCGTTAACTTCCTAGGGGCG
>CAYGTA010000076.1:0-10658 GCA_964352605.1 uncultured bacterium
ATAGAGCCTACCTTCTCAGCCTTTTGCATTGCTTATGACTTTGCGGTTGCCCTGTTAGCTAATTACTCATTCTTAAGCCAAAGCAAAATTCAATAGTCCAAAAACAATAGATTCTAACGACAAAAATACCAGAACTCGAGTTTGGCTTTAACGTTTGCCATTGCCTTAAATATGGCTGTATTAAAAACGTAAAATTAAACTTACTATATGAGTTCATTTATTCTTAATCGCCCCTTGTGATGTTCATTTATTCACCTTTTTTCATTTCAAGGTGCTAAACTAGGTTTATACGGAGGTAGTTAATTATGCGTATTGGCCCATTAGGCGCTTGGGAAATTATTATTATATTAGTTGTTGTCCTACTTATATTTGGACCTCGCCGTTTACCTGAAATGGCAAAAGGTATTGGGCAATCTGTAAGAGAATTTCGTAAAGGTATTAAAGATGTCAAAGAAGACATCGAAAATGAAATAAAAAAAGAAGATGCGGTTACCAAAACTGAAACCGTAGAAGCTCAAAAAGAAGTCACTCAAGCTGAGGCTACAAGTAAAAGCTAAGGTTTAGGTAGGTACTAAGATTTAATTTGCTCCAGTTGATTCTGGAGCATTCTTTTTCTCACTTTATTATGGAGTTAGCTTGACACTTATTGATCATATTGCAGAACTGCGAACGAGACTTTTTATTGCCCTTATCGCATGGGTTGCAGGTGCAGCCATTTCTTTTTCCTATCAGGGTGAACTTCTTACTTGGCTTATGGCTCCTTTGCCCAAAGACCTCGTTGCAAACTTAACCGCCTTTAAGCTTTTAGAACCCTTTATTGCAAGCATGCAAATCGCAGCCTTTTTCGGACTTGTTATTTCATCACCCATTCTTTTTGGTCAAATATGGGGTTTCGTTTCACCCGGCCTACATAAAGAAGAGCGCAACTGGGCTGTCCCTTTTGTTGTACTGACCTTCTTAGCCTTTGCAGGTGGCGTTCTATTTGCTTACTACATTGTTTTACCGTTAGCCATCCCTATTATTCTTAGTTTCATGACCGGCATAACCCTACAGTTAGGTATCGGTGACTATATAACCAAAGTTATTTTATACATGGCTGTCTTTGGTATTATTTTTGAAATGCCTGTCGTAGGCTTTTTATTTGCTCGCCTTGGCTTACTCTACAGCAAACTCCTCACTAAATTTAGACGCTACTCAATCGTTGTAGGTATGGTTTTAGCTGCAGTGCTAACACCAACAGCTGACCCATTTAACTTCGCCCTTGTCGCTATTCCTTTGGTCGTACTTTACGAAATCACCATAATTGTTGTACGCTTGTCGCAGCGACGTGTGCCTTTAGGCGAAGAGCAAGCGCTCACCTAACAGGTAAACCAAGAGAAAGGCGTCAGTTCTGATGCAATTTTTTCGATTTACACGCTATTTTGCTAACTAAGTTTCCCACTTAAAAACTTAGCTTACTTTCTATTGCTTGCTAAGCAATACCCCCTTCCACGTCGCACCTAAACCCACGAATAAGGACCCACAAAATGCCAGAAAAGCAAATAAAAGAACTACGCCAAGAAATCGATAGTATTAACAATCAACTCTTAGACCTCTTATCAAAACGTGCAACGCTTGCCAAAGAAATTGGCGGCATACAAAGCGGTATGGGGCAATCGCAATACGACCCCATGCGCGAAAATGAAATGCTCGAGTCTTTAATTGCTGCGAACAAAGGTCCTTTTGATAGTGCAACCCTTAAGAGTCTTTTTAAGAGTATTTTTCAAGCCAGCATGGAGGCTGGTAAGAAAGCTGATAAGCCTAAATTCTTAACCTCACGTGCAACCGTTGGTGAAGATACTGTTGTTCAAATTGGAGATGTTCTGGTTGGTGGCAAGCACGCACCTGTTCTTATTGCGGGTCCTTGTGCAATTGAGTCAAAAGAACAAGTTGAAATAACAGCAGCCCATGTTGCAAGTCAAGGTGTGAAGCTGTTCAGAGGTGGTGCTTACAAACCACGCAGTAATCCTTACTCTTTCCAAGGTTACGGCGAGAAAGCCTTACAATGGGCAAGAGAATCTTGCGATAAGCATGGTTTGCAGTTCATTGCTGAAATCATGGATGCACGCGATATTGATGTTTGCCTTGAATATGTAGATGTTTTACAAGTTGGCGCTCGCAACTCACAAAATTTCACCCTTCTAAAAACAATTGGTCAGACCCAAAAGCCTGTACTCTTAAAGCGTGGCCTAAGTAGCACTATTGAAGAGTGGATTATGAGTGCCGAGTACCTCATGAGTGAAGGTAACAAAAACATTATTCTTTGTGAGCGTGGTATTCGCACTTATGAAACCTACACTCGTAACACGCTTGATGTTTCTGCGGTAGCTCTAGCCAAACTTGAAACTCACTTACCTGTGATTGTAGATGTCACGCATTCAGGTGGCCGCCGTGATCTGTTAGTACCCCTAACCAAAGCAGGCTTAGCTGTGGGTGCTGACGGAATTATGGCAGAGGTTCACCCTAACCCAGCTGTTGCTTTATCTGACCAAAAACAACAAATGGACTTTGACCAATTTGACCAATACTTAAAAGATACCGGCTACGCCAATAAACTTAGCGAAAAAAGACATGAGGTTTACGGGTTCTAAAACCCGAAAGAAAGCTGCAAGAACAAAATAAAGCTTGCAGCTTTCTTTATAAATAATTATGTGGGATAGCATATTTAAATTTGTAATAAAGTCAAGCAGTTTGCAGCCCGTCTACACCAAAGAACACTGCATTGCGTTTAACCAAAGCATGTCTGCTTGCAAAGTATGCAAAGAAGTCTGTCCTCATGAAGCTATTAGTTTTAAACGCGGTAAAGAAGTTCAAATTGATGATATTGACTGCACAGGCTGTGGTCTTTGTGTGCAATCATGCCCGTCTCAGGCACTTGAAGCCAAACTTGCCTATCAAACAGAAGTACCCATAAAATGCTCTCAAGTGAAAGGCAGTGCCCAAAGCGTGCAGTGCCTAGGGCGGTTAAGCTCAACCGATATGCTTCACTTAGCCGGTCGAAAAAACAAAGTAACCCTCGTAAGAAATGATTGTACTGACTGTAAAATTGGTAGCGAAGCCACCATAGAAGAACTAAACAAAAGTGCAGACAAAGCTCGAGTATTAGCAAAGCTAAAAGAACGCGATATTGATATTGAAGTGCTTGTTGAAGAAAAGTATGATGCAACAGATAACCCTGCAAAAATTAGCCGCCGCGACTTACTAAGAGGTGGACTTAAAAATTTGCAAGCAACGGCTGCTGATGCACTTGCCCCGCTTGACCCTGGTGGCGATGAAGAAAAAACCTTACCTAAAGAAATGCAGCGGCACTACCGCATTATTGAAAGTAGTCAGCCTAAAAAAGATGACCTAATACCTTGGGTTTTGCCACGCGTAGCAGATGGCTGCGTTATGTGCCCTGTATGCACCAAAGCCTGCCCTACTGGCGCTTTTAAGCGCGAGTTTCATCCTGAACATAAAGAAGGCAGCATTTTAATGCTCGAGCCTGAAAAATGTAATGGCTGTAATGCCTGTGTGAAAATGTGCCCCACCAAGGTCATTAGTTTAGAGGATCAAATAACTTGGGGAGAACTTTCCGGTGGTATTCAAGAAGCATTTTATAAACCACCTTATCAGAAAAAAGATGAAAATATTTCTCGCTAAACTAAGCAGCCCAAAAGCATAAGAAGCTTTCGAATGAGCTAAGAAGCAAGTATACTTGAAAGCATGTCAACTGAAACATGGATTCTTGAAGCAATTGAAAGAAGCTACGCCAAAGGCTCAACCATACGCGAAATACAACGCTTCATTGACGAAAACCACTATGAGGAACTCGCCATTGACACGATCAAAAAAACGCTCGAGTATCTTGAAAGCAAAGAAAGAATTAAGCAAGACGATGAACGCTGGACAGTAGCAAAACAAAGTAATAAAGAAGATGCGTTTAAAAAGTTATTTGGCGACTAAAACAGTTCTGTCTGACTGCACAGCAAATAAGGCAAACAATCAAGCTAAACCAAAATCAGCCAAAATATACATTGCAACAAACACAAGCGCGCGAATGACATGAAAACGCCAAACAACATCACCCAAAACAATATGAGCATGCAGAAAAGACCCAAGCCAAGATAAAAACAAACCCATACCAAGAAGCACTCGAGTGTACGGAAAGAACCCTACAAGCCCACCAAAGCCCACCGCCATAAAGCTAGCAGCAACCAAAAACAACACGGCGATAAGGGGTTTACGGCGAGATACTGCCCATGCACCCACGGCATTAATAAAAACCAAAATAACACTGGCAATAGCCGCAAGTACCAGTAGAAAAATCATGCTTGAATGAGTAGACCTTCTGGCGTAACCAAATCTTGCAAGTAAACTAGCTCGAGTGGTTTACGAATGGCTTTTTGGCAGCGTTCAAATAGCTTTATATCAACACCAGCTTGTTTATCTGCAATAAAAATCAGCCGATCAATAGCGCCTTTTCTTGATAAAAGGCTTGCTGCGCCTAAGACTTCTTGGTCACTCGAAATGAGCTTGGCGTCTAGGCGTTGGCCTTCTTCAATAAGTTTTAGCGGGTTCAAAGCTGATTGGTAAATAATAAGACTATCTTCACTTAGTTTTAAATACAATTCTGGCTTTAACCAAGGCTGCGCAATAACTCCAATGGTTTCTTTTTCAGATGCGCGCTTTTGCCAACGTGGCTCTTCAAATCTAGCAGGTTTTAAGCGCCCTTTATGCCGCTCCCATGCTCTACGCACCAAAGCTGGTTCTCTAAAAAGCGTAAGGAGTTGCGTGGTTGCAACAGCCTCAACATCCCCTTCTAAACTAGCGGGTAACGCAACAATAGATGGCAAACCTGCAAAATGCGTAGCTAAGGTTTCAGGAAAATTAGCAATCCACGGGTCCTGACCACTACCTTTAACACTCGAGTCTGAGTCACTAAGCTTAGGAACAATAAGCAAATCAACATGACTTAAAGCTAAACTTTGTGCAACAGCAAGCTGAAATGAAAGCGAAGGAATAGCTTCTAAGCGAGGGTCTTGTGAAAGAATTTTAAGGCTTACGTCTGGTTCAGCAAAAAAAAGCTCTGCCTCTAGCTCTTGAAATAAACGAGACCAAAATACACCATAACGATGCCAAAGTAATTGAGTAACAAAACCAATACGCATAAGCTCATTAGTTTATACCATTAGAGCTAAACTAACGGCACACTAGGAAACGCTAAAGGCCGTAAAGCAATTCAGCTTGTCAGCTCCTCAGCTTTACCAGACCTAAAAGGCAAACCAAAAAAAAGGCAGCGCATCAAACAATTAAGATGCGCTGCCGAAAAACCAAAATCATAAAACTACTGAATTAAACCTGAAGGAACACCCTGAGGAAACACCCTTTGAATCGCTTGCTCAATACGCTGGACTCTATTCTCAGGGCTAGGGTGGGTACTTGAAAATTCAGGTTGCCGTGAACCACCCGACGCCTCTTCAAGGATGCGCATAACCCCAATTAACGAACGCGGGTCATAACCAGCTGACGCCATAAACGCCACACCTAAATCATCAGACTCGAGTTCGTCATCTCTGCCGTATTGCAGGTTTATCATTTGGCCTATCGCTTCTGCCATGCGTGCGCCCCCTGCATCTGCCGCTGCGCCTGCTGCCCCTATGAGCCCTTGGGTGAGTTTTTGTTTGGCTAGGCGTTGAGCGCTGTGTCTAGCAACCACATGGCCTATTTCATGACCCAGCACACCTGCAAGTTGACCTTCGGTTTCTAAGCGATTTAGCAGGGCAGCCGTAATAAAGATTTGACCACCAGGTAGAGCAAAAGCATTTACTGTTTGAGCATCAGCAAGTAAATGAAAATCATACCTGTAAGGCGTCTCGCGAGCTTGCGAGCTTTGCACGAGGCGCAACCCTATTTCATCTATCAAAGCTTGGGCATTTTGGTCAGGATGCAGCCCGCCATGCCGTTGCGCCATAGAAGGTGCCGCTTGCAAACCCATAGCTATTTCTTCTTGAGGTGATAAGTCAACGTATTGCACTTCACCTGTAATAGGATTGGTAGAACGTGTACCCAAATAAGAGAAAAGTGAAAAGAGTGCAATGCCTACGGCAATAAGCAAACGCAACCCTATACCAGATGACTGTCGTCTTGTTGTTCTTCTATACATAACCCTTGTTCCTCTTCATTACTAAGTAATGGCTAATAGTAACAAATTATTTTAGTGAATCAGGGTTTCTTGTCATAGGCAACAAGGACTACTCTAAAGCTTTGATGAATCTCACTTAATTAGCTGTGACTTAGGCTGGCTTGCATTTTGCCCATAAGATCTTCAATAGCATCAGCTAAATGCTCATCCGTAATATGATGGTCTCCTCTAGCCAAACGAAGTTTATAAGCCTCCATAAGAATTTGGGTTGCGCTTATACCTTCAGGAGCTTCAAATTTGTAGCAGGCTAACTCTACTTTTAAGCCGTTCGGGTCACGAAAATAAATAGAGTGCATAAAGCCACGATCATGCTCTTGAAACTCAATACCACGCTCATTCAAACGTTGCTCAACTTGATTTTGAGTAGCTTTAGAGACATTAAAAGCAAGATGTTCAACACAACCTACTTCTCTAGGGGCAGGGCGAGCAGCATCTACTCTTTCTTCATTTGTAAAAACTGTAACTAAGCGCCCATCACCCGGGTCAAAGTAAAGATGGTTCTCCTCAGGTCGACTTAGGTTGGGTTGTTCAAAGACAAACGGCATACCTAGAAGACCCTCCCAAAAATCAATAGCTGACTGGCGTGTTGAGCCAATAATCGTAAGATGATGAACACCTTGAACTTGAATTTTACGCATTGTTTTCTCCTTAAAGTTTTTAGGCAAGCAGCATCTAAAGCTACAAAATTGTTTTGGCTTGCTCGATCTCATCTTGAATAATCGTGTGATCCATACCCTTATACACCTTTAGATTTACCTTGGCACCCAGTTCACTTAAAATCTGCCCTGACTTTTCAAAGCGATCTAAAGGAATATGAAAATCAACATCACTACAGCCCATAAACACAGGCGTTTGCTCTAAAGAGCCCTTGTAAAGCGCCTTATGTACGGTTGGCCCCATACCAATAAGGCCACCACTAAATACCAGTAATCCGCCATACCTTTGCGGATTTAAAGCTACAAACTCAGCTGCTAAACAAGCACCCTGAGAAAACCCTGCCAGCACAATATGTTCAGTAGAAATACCCGCATCATTGAGTTTCTGAATTAAGGTCTTAAGCATGCTCAAAGCAGAACTCAAGTAAGGCTCATTTTGTTCTTTAGGCGCAATAAAGCGATTCGGATACCACTGATTCATAGCAGCCTGCGGCGCTAAAACCGCATAATCAGTTAAAGCAAGCGACTCAGCCAAAGGCAAAATACTAGTCGCCGTTGCACCCCTACCATGCAGCAAAATCAGTGCTTTAGAAGCCTCCTCTATCGCCAAACCAGCTGTCTTCAAAACCTCAGTCTCATGCACCTTTGTCTCCTTCATACTCAGGATTTCTAATAGGCAACAAACGCTGCTCAATAAGCTCACGCTTAGACTCGAGCCAGTCTGGTAATTTGAGCTGACTGCCTAGTTGATTTATAGCTTCATCATATGCAAATCCGGGAGCGTCAGTAGCAACTTCAAATAAGACACCACCAGGTTCACGAAAGTAAATACTATGAAAGTACTGTCTGTCTTGCACAGGGGTTACGTTTTGACCTTGACTACGAAGGTAACTTAGGTACTCGAGTTGTTCTTCATCATTTTCGTTTCTAAAGGCAATGTGGTGTACGCTGCCCGCACCAAGTTGACCTTTAGGCTTTTGGGGTCGCTCAACAATATCAACATATAAACCCACGCCATCACTTGCCCCTTTGTAACGAGTACGTTCACCTTCTGGGTCACCTTCAGACTCGAGCTTTGTGAACCCAAGATTGTCTACTAAGATGCTTTCGGTTGCTTCTCGTTTGGCTTCCCAGAGACTAACACCATGAAAGCCTCGAATAGCGTGCTCTTTAGGGATATCTCCTGAACGCCAAAATTGTGGTACCTCTGCCCCATTGTGCGCAATAAGTTCTAAAGTCAAGCCATCAGGATCTTTGAAACTAAGGAACGCTTCACCAAAACGCACTGAACTGTCAAACTCGAGTTCAAATGCTTTCAAGCGTTCTTGCCAGTAATTAAAACTTGTTTTAGGAATACTGTAGGCAACAGCTGATGTTTCGCCGTTAGCAAGCACACCACGCTTCATGTTTGCCCAAGGGAAGAAAGTCATGATGGTACCGGGGCTACCCACTTCATCACCATAATAAAGATGATAGGTGCCAGGGTCATCAAAATTAACAGTTGTTTTTACCAAACGCTGACCCAAAACCTGCACATAAAAATCTATATTTCTTTGTGGATTAGATGCCATGACCGTAATGTGATGTAAACCTTGAATTGCTTTCATTTCTTACTCCTTCAAATTAGTTCAACATTAAACTACTACTACAAAAAAAGTTAACTTTGCCCAACACCCAACTTCTTACAAAGCCTAGCCAACTCGAGTTGCTCACCTTCAGACAAACAATCAAACGCGCTCACAACCTTATCAACATGCTTAGGAAACATAGTTGAAATAAGCTCACTACCCTCAGACGTCAAATGAATCTGAATGTAACGCCTATCTTGAACACTACGCTCACGTAAAACCAAACCACGCTTAACCAAATTATCAATCACCAAAGTCATATTGCCACTCGACTTAAGAATCTTCTCGCCCAACTCATTCTGATGCAACGGCCCCAAATGAAACAAAGACTCGAGTACACCAAACTGACTAATGGTAAGCCCGTACTCACTCAAATGACGATTAATACGAAACTCAGTGGCGTTAGCAGCACGAGACAACTTAATGTAAACATCCAGCGCCAAACGCTCTTTTTCACTACCTTGAAACTTAGTCGCCATAAACACTTCCTAAATAAAGTTTAACATTAAACTATTAAATGTCAAGCGAATAAAGGTCTTATACTAAACTGATTTAATCGTGTCATAAGTCTGAGTGAGTCAGAGCGTACTCCCCAAAGCTGTCTCGACTACGTCGGCAAGGTCGGAATCATAAAGCAGTGCGACATTTATATTTCAGCTTAGTATTAGGTAAATAAAGCAAAGCTCGAGTCCTTAAAACAGCACCGTCTTAGGCTAGTCACTCAAACAACGATTTAACTTAGCATTAGACAAGTGAATGTAAACACCAAACGTCAAACCTTTAGGATGTCTTGAAGTATGCTTGACGCTTTGCAGTCGTTAAACGTTATAGCTTTTCGAAGACAACTATTGACAGTAGATGCCTCTAGCGCTACCATGAATTAGCAATGATTTTCTTATTTTCACAACCACTACTGCTGCTGGGAGGGCTAAGGCGCTAGAACCTAGTTGGTTTTTCTTGCCTTGTGCCCCGACCTAATTGGTTGGGGTTTTTTTGTGTAGTACGACTTTGCTAGTCAAGCTAGGTATACTTATAAGGTTGAAATGCTGACTAGCTGTTTAGCTGAAGTGCTAACAAGCTTAGGAGATTTACTAAAATGTCTGATAAGAATGAAATTAATTACGAGTCTGATCGTTATAACCCGCATGAGATTGAACCCAAGTGGCAAGCTAAGTGGGAGGCAGATAAGCTTTATGAAGTTGATTTAGAGGATACTTCTAAACCTAAATATTATTTTTTAACTATGTACCCTTACCCTAGTGGTGATTTGCATACGGGTCATTGGTACGCTGAAGCGCCTGCGGATGCGGCTGCGCGTTACAAGCGTATGAAGGGGCATAATGTTTTGTTTCCTATGGGTTTTGATGCGTTTGGTCTGAATGCTGAAAATGCTGCTATTAAGGCGGCTGCACGTGGTGAGAATGTGCATCCTGCAACTTTGACGTATCAGCAGATGGATAAAATGGTGGGTCAGTTTAAGCAGATGGGAGCTATGTTTGATTGGTCTAAAACCTTAGCTACCTGTGACCCTGAGTACTACAAGTGGAATCAGTGGTTCTTTACGAAAATGTATGAGAAGGGTTTGGCGTATAAGAAGCTGTCGCCTGTTGATTGGTGCCCGAAAGATAATACGACTTTAGCGCGTGAGCAGGTTTTGGGTGAAGATCGTGTTTGTGAGCGTTGTGGTACGCCTGTGGTTAAAAAGAATCTTTCGCAGTGGTATTTAAAGATTACGGATTATGCGGATGAGCTTCTTGATTTTTCTAATCTTGATTGGCCTTCTAAGGTTAGTGAAATGCAAACCAATTGGATTGGGCGTAGTGAGGGTGCTGAGGTTAGCTTTGCTACAGCTGCGGGTAATTTAGCAGTTTTTACGACGCGTCCTGATACGCTTTGGGGTGCTACGTTTATGGTGCTTGCGCCTGAGCATCCTTTTGTTAAGGAGTTAACGACTTCTGATAAATCGGCTGAGGTTGATGCTTATGTTGCTGAGGCCATTCGCAGGACTGAAATTGACCGCATGGCAGAAGGTAAAGAAAAAACGGGTGTTTTTATTGGTGCTTATGCCACGAACCCTGTTAATGGCAAGGAAATACCTATTTGGATTGCCGATTATGTACTTATGGGTTACGGGACTGGTGCGATTATGGC
>CAYGTA010000076.1:10758-13972 GCA_964352605.1 uncultured bacterium
ATTATTTATTGTGATGATTGTGGTGAAGTGCCTGTTCCTGAACAGGATCTTCCGGTGGTTTTACCTAATGATCTTGAGTTCATGCCAACTGGAGAGTCTCCACTTAAGTTTCACCAGCCCTTTTTAAATACCACTTGCCCGAAGTGTAATAAGCCAGCAACGCGGGATACTGACACGATGGATACCTTTATTGATAGCTCATGGTATTGGTATCGCTACTTAAGTCCTAACAAGGCTGATGGGCCTATTGATAGCAACTTGGCTGAAGAATGGACACCTGTTGATACGTATACGGGTGGCATTGAACATGCGATTTTGCATCTTATGTACGCGCGTTTCTTTACCAAGGTACTTCGTGATATGGGCTTAGTGAGTCATGGTGAACCTTTTAAGCAACTACGCAATCAAGGCATTATTTTGGGTGAAGATAACGAGAAGATGAGTAAGTCTCGTGGCAATGTTGTTAATCCAGATGATCTTGTTTCTGAGTATGGTGCAGATACTGTGCGGGCTTATCTTATGTTTCTTGGTCCTTGGGATCAGGGTGCGCCTTGGAACTCACAAGGTATTGAGGGGCCAGCAAGGTTCTTAAATCGTGTTTGGGCACTTGTGACTGAAGAGGTTAAAAATGAGGGTAAGGCAGATGCGAAAACCCTTAAGGAGTTAAAACGTGCTGTTCACAGTGCCATTAAGGAAATAACAGAGGATTTTGAGAATTTTCAGTTCAATACGGCGATTGCTGAACTTATGACCTTAATTAATGCCATGAACAAAGCTAAGAATACAGCTGTTGCTCAAACACCTGAATGGCAAGAAGGCATTAATGCTTTAGTTATGATGCTTGCACCTATAGCACCCCATATCAGTGAAGAGTTATGGAATCGTGTTGGAAAGAGTGAAAGTGTGCACTTGCAAGACTGGCCTAGCTTTGATGAAACTGCACTTGTAAAAGACAGTACCAACATGGCTGTGCAAGTCAATGGCAAAGTTCGCTCTCAATTAGAAGTAGCAGCTGACGCTAGTAAAGAAGAGATACTCGAGCTTGCTAAGGCTGATGAGAATGTTGCTAAGTATTTGGCGTCTGGTGATTTGATTCGTGAGATTGTGGTGCCAGGTAAGCTTGTTAATTTGGTTGTTAAAGGTTAATTTTTTTAAAGAAGCGCAAAAAATTGCGCTTCTTTAGTTTTTTATGAGTTTTTTTGAAATTGCTTTTATAGCTACGGTTGTGTGCTTTTTTTTAGGCAGAGTTTCTGGGCTGATGTTGTTCACTAAAGTTCCTGCTGAGGTTCAGACTGGCTTTCAAAGCATTATGAATCCGTTTGGTCGGAATGGCTTTATTCAAGTAGCTATTGTTTTGCTTGTTATGGCACTTTTGGTTAGGCTAACAAGCATTCCTATGCTTTACTTAGGTATTAGCCAAATCATTTTGGTGAGCATTATTTTAGGTATTCGTCAATTTCAAACCCACAAAGTACTTTCCACTTTGGCTTTAACCCAAAGCTACACACTTTGGTTTTGGGCAAGCCGGACTTTAACCATAGTTAGTTTTTTAAGCTTTTTTTTACTCCTCATTTTATTCTTAAGCCCAAGTAGCTAAGTCTATGCTGATTTGTATTTGTGGTTTACCAGGTTCTGGTAAGAGTTATTTTGCAAAGCACTTAGCTAAGAACTTAAAGCTTCAAAGATTCAATACCGATGAATTAAGAGAAGAAATGAAGCAATTAGGTCAGTACGATGAAACATCACGATTAGCTGTTTACGTTGAAATGGCAAAACGCGCTAAACCTTCACTCTTAAAGCAAGAAAGCCTCATTTTAGATGCCTCTTTTAATAACGATCAGCAACGAGACATCATCCTTAGCTTAGCGGCAGAATGCGACACCCCAACAGCTTTTATACGCTGCTTTGCTGATGAACAAACATCTTTAGAGCGCGTAAGTCAAAAACGCGAATATACCGAAGCAGACACACGCGTATACTACTTACTTAAAGAGCTATGGGAAGAACTCGAGCTGCCTCATTTGGTTTTAGATTCCGTAAAACAGTCCTTAGAGGAAAGATTTCTTTTAGCAAACCGTTTTATTAGTGAGCAAAAGTAGCGTTTGGAAAGCTAAGACGGTTCTTTTTTAACGCTATAGGCTAGTGTCAACCTTATAAGGTAATCTTAGCACGTGCCTAGATCAAATCGGTTTTTAGACTTAGTTCAAGTCTTATTTCCTACTTTCCAGTCATTTCTTTTCTTAACATCTGGTTCGCTTATTGCTGCGCTTTCTTTTGTCTTGTTTTTTGCACCTAGCAATATTGCACCCGGAGGAACAACAGGTATTGTTCTTATTATTACTCGTTATCTTAATGTACCTGCGGGCCTTACTTTTTTAACACTCAACATACCTCTTGTCACATTAGGATTTTTTCAGCTTGGTCGCTTTAAGTTTTTAGCCAAAACAGCCTATGTCGTTTTACTCAACAATCTAATGATAGATGTATTTTCTTTATGGCTACCAACACAAGGCTTAAGTGAAGATATCTTACTTAATACACTGTATGGCGCAGTTGGTTCAGGCATAGGCTATGGCCTTCTTTTACGTGCAGGAGGAAACATAGGGGGTACAGGTATTTTGAGTCGCGTCTTTCAACTAAGAAGTGGCTTACCTATGAGTCAAGTTTATATCTTCACAGATGGAAGCATCATCTTAGCTTTGGGCTTAGTATTTGGCTGGGAGAATGCACTTTACTCAATGCTTGCCTTGTTTCTAAACGGTCTAAGCCTAGACTACGTACTTGAAGGCCCAAACGTCCTTCGAATGATTTTCATAGTCACAGAACATCCACAAACTATTTCAGAAGCCTTAAGAGAACGCCTCTTGGTAGGCGTAACCCAATGGGAAGGCGCAGGTACCCATAGCAATCGAAGCAAAACCATTTTACTTTGCACTGTGCCACGCTCAGACTCAGAACTCGTCAAGAGCATTGTTCTTGAATTTGATCAACAAGCCTTTGTGGTAGTTGGCCAAGCCGGAAGCCGAGCAGGCGGTCTTATAAAAGCAAAAGAATTTAGCAAACTTAAAAAGCAACAAGCCCAAACAAAACTCGAGCGCTGAATACTACATAGCATTTCCACGAATGCTTGCACCATCAGACCATTCGTGCGACCAGGGGGAGTAAAAACAAACCAACTCAGCCAAGGGTGTAATGTTTCATGGAACTGCAATAC
>CAYGTA010000077.1:0-7460 GCA_964352605.1 uncultured bacterium
AATTATACCTACTGCTACACTAAACCATTAGATTTCACAAATACGATTAATCTTTATAAGGATCAAACTCATTTGCACCTGCCATCACCACAATTAAGGGCTTAAGCGTATGCAAAATCTCCACCGTATCCCCCTGAGAAACAAGCACATCAGGCAATCTACGATAAGCATGAGGCGCCTCATCCAAACCACCACCACGCAAAATGACATCTTTTTCTTTTAACCATTCAAACATCATCGCTTGCGAGACTTTACCCTCAGTTTTACGAACCTTACGCTTGTAATCCCATTTACCCGCAGCCTCAGTACGACTCATAACACGACCCGCACCATGAACCGTTGAATAAAGCGCAGCCTCTTGAGCTTCTTTGGTTTCACTACTAGGATTCTCACGTCCTTTAAGGATCACCGCATCATCCCCCATGCTGCCACCCACAAAGCCTTTTTGACCAGCAAACGCAGGCGTAGCCCCCTTACGCACCACCACAAACTCCTTACCATCATGCATCTCCTTCCAAGCAAAATTATGATGATTATGCACAAGCTCGAGTTCTTCCCCACCGAGTAGTGATACTACTTTTCTTGCTACCCATTCACGCCCAACGTAAGCGTAACGACCCGCTAGATTCATCATGGCCCAGTAGTCTTTACCAAGTTCATCATTAAGGTCAAGAATGGTTTCGGCTTCTTTAGCTTTTTCACCCCAAGCTTTACCTTGATTTAGTGCCATAAAGGTTGTAGCAATCGTATGACCAAAGCCGCGTGAGCCAAAGTGCACACCCACCCAGATGTTTCTTTCTTCATCAGAAAAAACATCTACATAGTGATTACCAGAACCTACCGTACCAAGCTGCGTGCGTGCTTTATTTAAAAGGCGTTCACGGACACCTTTTTTCTTAGGTGCAACCTCCCAAGCGTCATCTTCAAAAAGAGGATGATTTGTGGGTGCGTCATCAGCTTTGTTACTACGACCCACACCAAAGGAAACCTGCTCAGCAATTTCATCGGCAAGTTCGCTTAAGTTCGCCTGAATATCAGAAAGCTTTAAATTGGTTTTAATCGCTGCGTTACCACAAGCAATATCAAAGCCAACACCAGCCACTGATACTTTATTATCATAAGCTGCAACCCCTCCAATAGGCATAATGTAACCAAGATGCCCATCTGACATAAGGGCAACACGTTCTGCGCGGCTTGCAACATCTGCAAGTTGCGTTAAGGTTTTTTGATCATGGGCACCAAAAATATGCTTTCCTGATGCGTTTACTAATTTATCCATTGTTCTCCGATTTTAGATTTAGGTGGGGCACTTGTGCGCCCCAGAATTTAACTTATGCTTAATCACGAATAAAATCTGCAATAACTGCAGGAGTGTTTGTACTAAACCCAACAACGTCAAGCATGCCTGCGTCATTAGGGTCAGCAATGCTGAAGCGGTTACCAAGCATACCCACCACAATGAGCCTCGCAGGAATGCCCATGCTTTGGCGGTACTCGTTTAGAGCTTGCACAGGGTGCTGCTTACCGAACCAAGTTTCACTATCGGTAAGTACCACAAAGGCATCAACCTCAAGTTTATGCTCGAGTGCGTAACGTATAGGCAAAGCGCAATCGGTACCAGAAAAAGGCATGCCATTCATAAGCTTGAGAACATCATCAAGACGCTGACGAGGACTTATGTTTAAAGGCATAAACTGGCTTGAGAATGCCATAAAGGCATGGTTTTGCTCAGTTGCTGCAGTTACAAGCGCCAGTGCAGCAGTTGCCACACGAGGTGTCAAACCAGGCACGCCAGCCACTTCACCCCAAGTCATTGAGGCTGAAACATCTATACCCATCAAAATACGCTTAGCTGTAGGCTTGATGTTAACAAAGGTCAAGTAAAAAGCTTTATCAAGCGCATCTACAACACTTTGTACAGGAACCCAAGTGCCTCTACCACGCGCACCACGACCAGCACTGTAAGTCATAAGGGCAGCAAGTATCTGAATAGGATGAACGCGTGCTTTACCCAAACGCTCCTTATCAGTTACACGCTGCACAATGGTTTCAGCAGCAGTGCTCATGGGTGTTAGTAAACCAACTCGAGTCATAGTGGCAAGGTTACGAATCATGGCAGTCATAGGCATGCGCTCTAAAAGGGCTTCCCAAACAGCAGCTTCGTTAAGCATTTCGGTAGGTAAAACTTCACGAGGCAAGTTAAACTGCTTAACCAGCTTAATAACTTCTTTAACGTTTGTTTCTGCTTTTACAGCTTCAACCGCAGCAATGTACTCAGCAAAGCCAGCTTCAACAGCACTAAGTTTGTCGGCATTTCCTGTAATGTAGCGGTATAAAGCATCACGCTCAGAACTAGTGGCTTTAGGGTGAGCAAGACGAAGCGCATCACGGTGTGTCCAGCCGTTACGCTGAGCATACTTAGTGACTTGATAAGCAAGCGCATCAAGCTCTTTGCTGTCGTACCAAGTAGCCACAGCTTTACGCAAACCACGACCCCAACCACGCATGCTATTCACATAGGTCATGAAGGTAAACAAGTGCGTACCTGTACGCGCTACTTTAGGCAAAGCAACTTTAGCAGCCACTTTGGTTTCTACGTTACCCACGCTAAACGCAAGCGCAAGTACAAACAAAGCAGCATCATTCTTGTAGGCGCGAGCTTGCGTGCTAAGTTCAACAACACGCTCAACAACACGCACACCATCTTCAAGCAAAAGCGCAACAACATTCTCAGCATTTTCAATAGTCAAAGCTTGCTCAGTAGCGTAATAACTACCACCCTCACTACCCAAAATCAGAAAGCGATCAAGGCGCTGCCAGTCTGAAATCTCCCAGACAAAGCCACCGGCACTATTACGTATCTGCGCTTTATCTATAGGGCGAGATTGCGCCGTGACGTTAGGACGAAAAAGCTTATGTAAATTTTGCATCTTGAACACCTCCTAAGTAAAAGAGTCACCATTAAGTGAAGCTCGAGTGTTCAGCAAATAAGCAAAAGATTTAGCAAAATAAACTGCTAGCGGCTTATCCGCATTAAATAAATCAAGTGAGCAAGTCGTAAGATTCCGAGTTTCCCCACGCTGGTGGAGGTTGCCGTTAGAGTTACGATAACGAAATCTCTTCGGCTCACTTAAGCAAATAAGTAAGTAGGCAAGGCGTGCGCATTCGCGTTTTTTCACTGAGCTACTAAGGTTTCCTTAGGTCCGAGTTGAACGGACGACCTTCCCTTGCGGGCTGCTCTAACCGATAATGAAAACGCTTCGGCCTACTTGTGGTGACACCAAAAGGATTCGAACCTTCATCTTCTGGGTAAAAGCCAGAAATCCTGCACAGTTAGACGATGGTGTCATGAGTAAACGGGCAAGTGGCATTCTTCGAAACTGCTCCCGAGTGAGCGAGTAGCCCCATTTGGTGGAACTACTAAGAATCGAACTTGGATAACCGAACAACATCGGCCCATTCATAAAATAAGTGCAAGCAAGTGGCGGGTTTCGGAATGTCAAATTTGCATTTGACTTGGTGTGCTAAGCCTTACACTACAAAGACAGGACTCGAACCTGCTTCACCAGCGGGAAAGGCTGATAACTAAACCACTTCGTCTCGCGATTGGAGATGCCAAGGAGGATTGAACTCCTATTACGTGAGTGAAAGTCACGCGTCTTAACCATTAGACGATGGCACCAAAAAGCACCAGAAGGATTTGAACCTTCATTTTGAGAGTCAAAGTCTCAGGTCCTGCCGTTGGACGATGGTGCTAAACGAATAAAGAGAATGTGGGCAAGGGCTGAGTTTCGAAAGAGCCTCTTTGGTTTCACCAAACCTTCTAAGAAGCTCGAGCTGCTCTACCATCTGAGCTACCAGCACCATGAGTAAAGTGGGGTGCTGGGCAGGGTTCGAACCTGCGACATGCCGAGTAAAAGTCGATAACGAAAACTCTTCGGCCCACAAACGAAGCCTTTAGCCAAAAGAGCAAAGCGGTTATGAATAACGCAACTAAGCCCTTTAAAGATTCAAGGCTGAATGGCGGTGCCAGAGGGATTTGAACCCTCGTCTTTGACATGACAAGCCAGTGTCCTAGACCTAACTAGACGATGGCACCAAGGTTAATGAGCAAGGGCTTAAGAGCTAAGCTTTACCTTCTGAACTACGAATAAATAATCTACTTAGTTGGTAGAATTTGAACCTATGACATTATGCCTAAGGTACCAGAACTTATTTGGCTCATTTAGGTAAATGATGGGCAAGTTAGGGCATTCTGATAGAAGCTTTCGCTTCATTCAAACACGTTTAAGCAACTCCGCCACTTCTTTGCAGAAGATGGAATTTGAACCCACGAGACTCTCGTCATTTGATTGCAGATAACGAAATGCCTTCGGCTCATCATTACAAATAATGTAGATAGGAATGCTGTGCTGCTAGTTTGAGTGAGCTGTTGTTTTTATCTTAAAAACTATTTAATGAAATTAAAATTAACTTGGAAGATGCTCACCAAAACGGCTTTAAGCCCGCAGGAATCCACAAGGATTTATCTGCGCATGCTCTAAGCTGCAGCTAGGGTAATTTGAATCTCGAAAAATCTGTTTCATTTTTGATTTGACCCCGCTTTCTTAGCGAGATGCTTCCTTTCTTAAAAAATTAGCAGGCAAGGGTTGAAAATTCCGAATTATTCTAATATCCAGTTTTAGGTAACGAATTTTCTTCGGCCTGCGACTAAGAAGTTTAGAGGCTGAATTTTAATTTGTCAACCCCCCTTGCACAACAACTCAAAAGTAAAGCTCGAGCTTTACTTTTTGCTTCAGTCACTGTTTTTGAAGCATGCTCGAGTGTATTTAACAATCAAATATTAGATTTACTTACTTTGGCTTAATTCGTCCGCATAGTGGCTTTATTTTATCTGGCTTGTTTCTAAGTTTAGGGTTTAAACTAGCTTTATGACTAAAACAGCTTTGCTTGTTATTGATGTTCAGGATTCGTTTCTTGCTTCTCGTGAGAGTGTCTGGCAGTTGCGTAGTAATGTTAAGTTTGAAAAAAATGTTTCTCGCTTGCTTGATGGTTTTCGTCAATTAAATCAGCCTGTTTTTTTTGTACTTCATTCTGACCCTGATGAGCATTTTAGAGTCACAAGTCCTCACTATAAATGTATGGATTTCTTGAACGTTTGTGATGATGATGTGGTGCTTCATAAGACAACTAAAAGTAGCTTTGCGAGTACAGATTTGCATACCAAGTTAGTTAAGCTTGGTGTTTCACGTTTGGTTATTTCGGGTATTCAAACGGAGCAGTGTTGTGAAACAACAGCTCGTGCTGCTAGTGATTTGGGTTATGAGGTTGATTTTGTAACCGAGGCCACCTTGACCTTTCCTATTGAGCATTGGTCGCAAGACAGGTTACTAAGTGCAAATGATATTGTGGAAAGAACTGAGTTTGTGTTGGCAAATCGTTTTGCGCGTATTGCGACGGTTGATTTAGCCTTGCAGAGCTTAGCCTAGGAGGATTTTGATGATACTTGAAGGCATTCGTGAAGTATATGTTGGTCTGGCTAGAGATTTAACTGAGGAGCAGCTTCTTTTTATTCCAGAAGGCTTTGCTAATAATATTTTGTGGAACTTGGGTCATGTTGTGGTTGTGCAGCAAATGCTGACCTACGGCTTAGCGAAGCAAGAGCTGAATGTAAGTAAAGAGTTAATAAGCTTATTTCGTAAAGGCTCTTCACCAAAAATGTGGCAAGATACGCCCGATATTAGTCTTATCATGTCTCTTTTGACAGACTTACCAAAGAAGTTTAAAGAAGATTATAATGCGGGTCTTTTTGCTGAATTTGGTGAATATAAGACAGCAACGGGTAGTCTTTTGACAACGATTGATGATGGTGTTGCGTTTAATGACTTTCATGAAGGCTTGCATATGGGTAGCATTTTGGCATTAAGGAAACTTGTTGTATAAGGTTTTGCTAAGGTACTCCATAGAAGGTTTGCAAAATGCTGAGTGTGTCTGTCCGTTCCCGCTCTGCTAGGGTAAATTTGCAAAATGCAAATTTACCCTAGAGATACTTAGCTTGCTATTTTTTCTAGTGCAGCTTCTTTATCTGCGACAAATACTACTTGCTTAACCCGGTTGCTTTCAGCTATGAATGCCGCTAAACTTTTGCTTTTAAATTTAGTGAACTCACCAATGATAAGTAGTTTCATTTGGTAGTTTGAAAATTTCTGTAAGATGTCTCCTGCTAAGCCTGTTCTCAAATCAAAGAAGTCAGGGTTGAGCTGCTTTTCATAAATAATGATATGGCTAGCGCCTTGGTATTGGGCGTTTGCCATAATGTCTAGAGCATCTTGAGTTGTCATAATTACTTTTTTTTCTGACATTAGCTCAGCAATCTCAAAACCGCTAGATTTAAAATAACTTAGTTCCATCTAGTCATTATCTCATTGCTTAATAAGCTCTATTGGTTCAGCAGAAAATCGTAGACATATGTATAGGAGTTATTAGCTTTGCTTAAACCTTTCTTAGATTTAAACTTATGATTATGACTCGAGTTTTTTTCTTACTGTTGCCTGAGCTTCATTTGCTTGATCTTGCTGGACCTGCACAGGTTTTTCATACGGCAAATGAGCATGGTGCTAATTACGCGTTGCACTACGTGTCAAATGAATCAAGCTTAGCAACTGCTCAAGGTCTAGAGCTTGCAAAACTCGAGCCTTTGCCGCGTGTTACAAAGGGTGAGTTTGTTTTTGTTGTGGGTGTTCAGGTTTTTAAAGAAGCTAAGCGTCATTTTCCTGACGTTTATCAAGATGAAGGGTTACAGCTTTGGTTGCGTGAGTGCTACGCAGCGGGTGCGGTGGTTGCGTCGGTTTGTGCAGGTGCGCTTTTACTTGCTGAATCAGGCTTATTGAAAGGTCGGCGTTGTACAACGCATTGGCGTTTAACAGATATGCTGCAAGAAAAACATCCGACAGCTAAAGTGCAAGATGCTGTTTTGTTTACGCATGATGAGCGTATTATTACGAGTGCTGGGGTTGCTTCGGGTATTGATATGGCGCTTTATCTTGTTGAGCAGCAGTATGGTGCTTTGCTGGCAGCTAAGGCGTCTCGTGAGCTACTTATTTATTTACGGCGTAATGGTTCTCAGGCTCAGAAGAGTGTTTATCTTGAGCATCGTAGTCACTTGCATAGTGGTGTGCATCGTGTTCAAGATTATTTGTTAAAGCGTCATCATGAGAAGCTTTTGTTAGATGATTTGGCTGCTGTTGCAAAGATGAGTTCGCGTAGTTTGAGTCGTGCCTTTAAAGAACATACGGGCTTAACACCGTTGCAGTATCAGCATGAGCTTAAGTTAGAGCATGCTTCGCAATTACTGCAGGATAAACGTTTGAGCGTAGAGCGTGTTGCTGAGCTTTGTGGCTTTGAGGATGCTCGGCATTTTAGGCGTTTATGGAAGCGTAAGTTTGTGTTAAGCCCGTCAG
>CAYGTA010000077.1:7560-13788 GCA_964352605.1 uncultured bacterium
GATGCTCGGCATTTTAGGCGTTTATGGAAGCGTAAGTTTGTGTTAAGCCCGTCAGCGTGGCGTTTAAACGTTTAGGAATCTAATGATTCTACTGGTTGTGTAAAGGTCTTCAGCGACACTTTCTAAATTTGTAATAATGCGATTTATGTTTGCTTTGTCTTCTGATTGAGCACTATATAAATCTTGAATTAAGTAAATCGCAATCAGGCTTGAGGGTGGGCAGTTTTGCCTATCTGCATGTTTGAGTTCTTCTAACAGTTCACTTAAACAATCTCTCTCTGGACAATGATAAACGGCATTTAGAAAATCGTTTAACTCGAGCTTTTTTGTGGTTTCGTTTAGCTGTGTTGGCATGTGCATCCTATCTGACAAGTTTTACTGTGTTGTCATTGTTGTGTTGTGTTTTGATTTGTTTCAGAGCTCGAGTATTTCCGTGAGGGGTAAGCAGGGTTATTTAGGGCTGTCCTGCTGTCACTCATATATAAATCTTGGAAATATGTGTTTTTCTGGTAGTTAATGTCTCGATGAGTTTGGCTTATGAGAAGATGTTCTGACATTTGAGCATGGCGTTTCAGGCTCTTTGCAACCTAAGATAAATTTTAACTAAGTTGCCTAACGGCTTTCTTACACAGCGTATACATATGTATATACAGTATTACGGTGCGCCTACCCAGTCTTCAAAAACTCTTGTTAAACTACAAGCACAACTTTGCTCTAAGCTACGCTTTAAATCTTCTTTAACAGCAAAACGCCATGCATAAGTTTGGTAGTACTCAGTTAAGCCTTGTCTTAGGGTATCTTCACCCATAATGTCAGCTAGCTCTAAAAAGAAAAATAAGCCTCGCCCATAAACAATAGCGCCATAGGTATTTGGGTCATAGTCTGCAACAGCGTCACCTATAGCTTCTTGCGCGTCAGGGGCATTTTGCCAAATACTTTGCCAGTACCCTAAGTAGCCTTCAACAAAGCTATCCGTTTTAAAACGCTTAAGATACAAATAGGTTAAGTACTGCGCTAAGGCTTCATCTAACCAAGGCTCTACAACCTGATCACTACCCACCAAATTATAAGACCACTGATGCGCTGTCTCATGCACCAGAACAGACTCTAAAGAGGAACCTAGCGGGTTAGCAAACAAACGATTTGCCAAAATAAAAACCCCCGGAAATTCAATACCACTTGCCTGCACAGGTACCGCAACAATATCTAACTCACGGTACGGGTAAGCTGTAAACTCACTAAAAAGTTCTAAAGCTTGACTTGTCATAGCTAAGCTTTGTTCTGCACTGTTCAAGAAGCGCTCAGGTACAAAAACATGCACCACCGTTTCAGCTACCACCTGACTTAACTGCACCATATCTTTAGCTACAGCCACGTAGAATTCACGTGCAGGCCCAGACACAAAGCGCATAAGCTGCTGCGAATCTTGTATGTCAGAAAAAAGCATGGTTCCTGTTGCAACAAGCGTAGTACTACTAGGCGCAGTTAGCTCTACAAGATAATAAGCAGCATCTGACACTACCGGATCACCCAGCGGAGAAGGCGTATCTGTGAGCCAGTCACCCTCTTGAAAAACCGCCAGCATAGGGTAAGCATGCGCTAAACTAAGCACTTCATTATAAAGACCCAAACGACCATAACTTTCGCCACCCTGACCAATCTGAGCATTAAAATTAAAATGCAGCACTAACTTTTCATTCACTTCAAAAGGCTGCGGCAAAAAAATTCTAAGCACTGTCGCATCAGGCTCGAGTCTAGTTAAGGCAAGCACACCATTTAGCTCTACTCTACTTACCTGAAGGCTGCTACCTAAGGCATTAGGGTAAAGCCTAAAAACAAGTTCGTTTAAAACTTGCCCTGTTGTATTACTAATTAGGACTTCTTGCTCACCAATAATAGTGCTTAAATCTTGACTCATACTGAGCCGCATATGATAAATCGGTGCATCTATAAGCGTATCGGTAACGCCTTGCCAGTCAGGTACTAAGTCACGCTTAAAAATACTTTGATCTTCCCAAGAGGTGTCAAACAAGCTTGGGGGTGTAAGCGCAAACGAAAAAGATAGTAAAATAAAAAAGCAAATAAAGCTTTTGAGCGTAAAAGTCATTAGTTAAAAGTATACGCCTTATTTACTAAGAAGCCGATTAGGCATCACAAGCATTCCTTAAGGCTTTATTCAGTTAAGTCACGTAAACGCTTAATGAGCGGACGTAAGGTAGCTGCTTTTAACTTAAGCGCTGCCCTATTCACAATAAACCTAGCTGAAGATTCAAACAAAACCTCAACCTCTTCTAAGTGATTAGCCTTTAAGGTACTACCTGTTTGTACAATGTCAACGACTGCGTCAGCTAAGCCTGTTAAACAAGCTAACTCAACATTACCTGAAAGCTTAATTACCTCAGCATTACTGCCCTGTTCACGCAAATACGCCTGCGACACCTTAGGGAATTTACTGGCAACCCGCTGAACATCGCCCTTATAAGCTTTAGCTTTAATCAGTGACATGCGACAAGCCGAAATCTTTAAATCAACAGGTTCATAAACATTTCGTTGAGACTCGAGTAAGACATCTTTACCGACAATGCCCGCGTCAGCAACACCTAATTCAACGTAAGTAGCTACATCTGCGTTGCGTGTAACCAAAATGCGCACCTCATCTGACTCATGCGTTAAGGCACGATCATCTTCAGATAAGCTAAGTACCAAGCCAGCTTCTTTAAGCAACGCGATGCCATCTTTTAAAACACGACCTTTGGGTAAAGCTAGTACCAGCTTATCCACGATTTAACTCCAAAATCTCTAGATAGCTTTCTGGTACATCTTTATCAAGCAAAGGCTCGAGTCCTTGGGGGCTTAGTAAAAAAGGAATGCCTTTGGCTTTAGCGTAAGCTTTAACTTGACTTAAGTCTTTATGCACAGCCCTTTCAACCCAGACACCCGCTTTACGTAAGGCTCTTGCTGGAATGTCATCTGTAGTTATGACATCGGCTAGGCTTCGTTCGTTTTTTTGTGACAGGGCATTTAAGAGTCGCTCTAAACCAATGGCAAAGCCTGCGGCATAAGGTAGTAACGCGCCATCATAACGACCACCACCGAGTAAAGCTTGACCAAAATCAAACGTGTAGGCTCTAAAGGTAATGCCTGTGTAGTAACTCAAGCGGCGCGCCATACCTAAGTCAAGCATTAACTCGCTACTGTTTTCAAATTCTGCTAAGACTTCTTCTAAGTGATCTAGTTTGGCTTGCGCTTCAGGCCACGGTGCAACCTTACGCACTTCTTTTAGTAAACTAACCTCACCATACAAATCAGGAATGCTAAGCAAAGCTTTACGCAAGTCAGGTGCAAGCTTTAAAGCATTAATCAACTTTAAAACCATAGCTTGGTCTTTACGGTCAATCGCATCTGCCAAAACGGTTTGCTCAGACATAGGAATCTCAGCTAAGTCAAACAGTACCTGCACAAAGCCAGGGTTACCTAGTTCTACGCGTGGCGCTAAGCCCACCGCCCTCACTGATTCACGCGCTAAATGAATCAGTTCTGCATCTGCCAGTGCGTTTGAAACACCTATTAACTCTAAGCCCAACTGCGTAAACTCACGGGTTCTAGCTACATCAGGGTTTTTAACTGCCAAATGTAAATGCCCTGCATACTGAAACCTAAGCGGAGCAGGCTCATCATTAAAGTGAAGATGCACCAAAGATGAAATAGCAGTTGTAAAGTCAGAGCGCAAACTAAGCACCCCACTATCACGGTCACTCAACTTAAAAGAATCATTAGCACGAGGATGCGACGGGTCATACTGCTCTAAAAGAGGCGTATCCACTCGAGCGTAACCCCAACTGTCATACATGGCTTGCAGTCTAGCTATAAGCTGCGTACGTTGGCTTGCTTCTGGCGGAAGCACAAAACGGGTACCTTCTGGGGGTGCAATCATTCTAATGTAACTTACTCCATCGTGACTTGAGTGATTTAATTTGTTTATCCACCGCACACTACCTTTACTCAATCAATGGTCATGCAGCAGCTTCATCTTAACAAGTTAATGTAAATTCTATTACGCTTAAGTCATTATTTAATAATGCAACAGCACGCCGGAACGCTATCCTATAGCATTTTAAGGTTTAACCGCTACAGCGTTTAAACCTTCGAGCTAGGGGAGTCAAAACAAATTTACTAAGTGACTGTAGCATCTTGCCCTTAGCGTGCTATAAAACCAAAGCTAGTTTTTTTAGTCAGCCTACTGTCACGCAACCCAAACGCTTAAAGGAAAACATCTCAGCTTAAGACTTAAGGTGCTTTTTGCCTTACATCTACACGCGCGTAGCCCTGCGCCATAAAGCCTTGAATAGGCAAATCTCCATCTAGAAACAATAGCGAGCTCATACTTTGCGTAGCAAGCGAAACAGGCAAACTCAAGCTTAATTCTTGACCCTCTTCAAGCTGATACTCCACTTGTGATTCAGCATCAACCGTCACTACTGTTTGACGCAAAGCCCGAATAAGCAAAACACTTGACTCAAGCTCGAGTGCTAAATAAGGTGGGTCTAGACTTTCAGATACAATAGCGTTTTTAGCTAAGTTGAATTGAGAAGCTTGGGCTGCTGCTTGGCTTGCAGCCACTTCACCTAGTTCAGCCTCCGGTAGGCTAAGTTCAGATGAAGCTTCGGCCACACTACCTTCAAAAGTATCATCTGCACTTTCTTCAGAAAATAAACTTGTTCCTGACGAGGACGCTGCCCTGTCATTTAAATCTGCCTCTATACTGTTAGCACTTTCCGTCATGCGGGGCGAAGCTGGTATGGCTGCTTCAGCCGCCACAGCAGGCGCAGGCTGAGCAAGGTCGGCATCTGCTTGTTCTAAAGGAACCAGCACAGGCATGCTCTGCGTAGTAGGTTGCGGTGACATAATAAAGTTAGGGATGAACAGCACTACCACAAGCAACGTAGCAGCGGTTGCTGTTGCCAGAACCAAGTTTCGAGAACTACTAATAGAAGCACTCTCAAAACGAGACTTAAAAGCTAGGCCCAAAGCCCCCCAAGCAAAGCGAAATTTAGCGGCGAAGCCCTCTATAAAAGCAAGCTCATAATGCATATCATCCAGCCACAGCTTCGTATCAGGCTTAGCAACAAAACGCCCGAAAGCCAGCAGCAAAGCCAAAACAAAATGTAACTTAGGTTTAGGATGCATCACTCAAAGGCCTTACTACCAAGCTCATACTCATGCTCGAGTATCGCCCGATTTGCATACTGAGTACCTTTTGGGGTTAGCGCGTAACTAATTCGGCAACGCCCCTCTATAATCTCAGCAGACTTCTCAACATAGGCATCTTCATGCAAACGCTTCAACAAACCGTAAAGCGTGCCGGGTGCTAAATCTAAAGCCTTCATCATGTCATAACCATAAGCAGTTCTATCCAAAAGATACGCAAGTACCCTGACTTGCTGAGCAGATGGCATGCGTTGCCGCTTAGTTGCCATAAGCTCTTAAAGAAAGTGTAGAGGAAAATTGCGTGTTTATGATACTTAAGTCGATATATAAACCCCAGCAGCCTTTAAACACAAAAAAAGCCTGCTGCCAAAAGCTGCTCAAAAAATAGTAATAACCACTCAAGCTAAAAAAGTATATCAAAGCTCATCTACATAAGCCTTCGCTTCACGCAACCCAAGCCCCGTAAGTGCCCTAACTTCACGTACAGCCTCAATGGTACTTTGCTTCTTAATAAGCCGCAATGCTGACTCTAAATCTTCATTTAACGGCAAACTATAAAGCTCCGTCACGTTATCCTTAGCTAAAGACTCAACAAACAGCTTCGCATCAGACAAACTCGAGCCTGTCAAATCTCGATAGCGTTTGATGGCTTGTATTTTTTCACCTTTGCTAATTAAGTCTTCGATATGCGCGACACCTGCACCAGAAAGTTCTCTCTTAGGCGTAGCTTTTACTTTGTTTCTAGGAATAAGGTTAATTAAGGCTAGTAAAAACAAGATGACTCCTGTAATGATGAAGCCTCTATTTGGGGTGTACGCACCCAAGTAGCCTAAGCCAAACAAGCTAAATAAAATGGCAGCAAGAAAAAAAGCAATACGTGCCACGTTGCCTTCCCTTCAAGAAACCCGCTTCTAGTATAGGTTAAACAGTTATGAGAGGTACTAAGTACTTTGTTTGTAAAAACACTAATACCAAGTCCGAAAAGGTACTTCATAAACTCTTACAGAGTTGATTACGTCC
>CAYGTA010000078.1:0-13629 GCA_964352605.1 uncultured bacterium
CGTAATCAACTCTGTAAGAGTTTATGAAGTACCTTTTCGGACTTGGTATTAGCTCTAGGAAAATCAGTTTTAGCTAAAGGTCTACTTTCATAACAATAAGATCAGCGCTATGTTCAAGTCCTTGATCAAAAAGCCAGTCCTCAAGTAAAACAGCAGTGTCAGCAATATCTAGTGTGAGTTTAGCTGCATTTAGACTTAAGGTATTTTGCTTGGCGAAATTAAGACACTGTGCAGCATCCCCCTCAAACATGGCAAGAAATTGTGCTTTTTCTGGGCTGAAACGCGACCCAAACACAACAAAACTATCCGTAGATAGATCTTCAAAAACAAGCCCTTGCTTGGCAAAAAATCGGCAGAGCTTCGGAGAGCACTTGTAAAACGTACGGTTCATAACAGCAAACCCTTGCCACTGATCAGTGTAAGGCATAATTAAGTCAATAGCTCGAGTTTCGTCTTTTACTTGCTGAAAGTTGTGTTTACTTGGCTTTATGTGGCTTGTTGCTTGCCAGCTTAGTTCTTTGAAGCTTGCTTCTTGCTTAAAGCCATAGTGTTCTGCTAGGCCTTTACTCACTAGATTATTGCGACCAGTATACATACGTAGGGTGTTTATTGATTTGTCTTTGGCGAGTTTGAAAAAATACTCGTATAGTTTTTTGCCGACTCCTAAGCCTTGGTATTTGGGTTTTACTCTTAGTGTTTCAAGCCATGCACTGTCGTTAGCGAGTAGTGTAAATTTTGCGCACGCTATGGGTTCTGAGTTTAATTCTGCCAGAAAGAAATGGCCTTGTTTATCATTATTAAATAGTTCAAAAACATCAGGTAGATATTGTAAGTTTGGTGTTGATTGTCTTTCTACTTCAAGTATTGCTTCTTTATCTTTTTCTTTAATTGAGCGGATTATCAGATTATTCATGCGAACTATCGTACCCTTTGAAGCTTCATTGGTGACTTGAAGATTCTTCACCTGAATGGATAAGGGTATGCTTTAGGGCGTGAATGTTTTAGATAGATACCAAGCTACTGGCGCTTATCATGAGGGGCATTTTTTACTTGCCTCAGGTCGTCACTCCCCTAAGTTTTTACAATCTACAACGGTCAATCAATACCCTGAGCATTGCTTGGCTTTTGGTGAAGCTATGGCTGAGCAAATTAAACACTTGAAACCCGACTTTATTATTGGGCCTGCCATGGGTGGCATTACTTTAGCTTTTGCTGTTGCAAAGGCTTTAGGGTGCAGAGCTATTTTTGCTGAGAAAAATACTGAGGGTGGCATGTTTATTCGTGAAGCTTTTGAAATTAAGCTAGGTGAGCGCTTTGTTGTCGTTGAAGACGTCGTTACCACGGGTGGCAGTCTTACAAAAGCGCTGCGTGCAGCCGAGACTTCTGGAGCCACATGTGTTGCAATTTCTTGCATTATTGACCGTGGTTTAGCTACTTTACCCAATGTACCTTTTTTCTCACTGGATAAGGTAGAGTTTGCCACCTATGAAGCAAGCAACTGTCCTTTGTGTGCTGAAGGTATTAAGCTAGAAGAGATATGATTCGTTTTTTGAGTTTAATTTTATGCTTATTTGCATCTTTTTCATTGGCCCAGCAAAGCCCAGAGCAAGTAGCTAACGATGCAGTTACAGAGTGGCTTGCGCAGGAGAGACTTACTATTCAGAGTCTTTCTGGTTTGCCTTTAGATGATGCTTGTGTCGCCTTACCTGATGTACTTAATGCGCCCCCCGAAGGGCTTGATGTTAACCTTAACGCTCAAAAGAGTGAAACCCTACAAGGTGAATCTGATAGTCAATCCATTTTGCGTTTTAGTTATCCTGCTTCTCAGCCTGGCGAGATTCTTGGTTCGGTACGGGTTAATCTTGTGCAAGATCAAGATGAATGGCAACTTGCTTCTATTCGCTATTTTCCTGAGCTGGGTGAAGATGCTTTTAGAACGTGGTTATCTGGCCCCATTGGCGCAGTTGTATTTAGTCTATTTAGCATTTTGATTATTTATTACTCTATTCGAAAATCACGCTTTAGGGCTGTTTTAACTGAAGGCATTGCCTACCTTAAGCAACATAAACGCATTACCATATTTACCATTGCATTGCTTTATGGGCTTTTTGCATTAGGCTATGTTGCAGGTACTGGCTTGTCGCAACCCTGTGGTGATTTTTTAACCAGCTTGGTACGGCAAAGCATAGAACAATTGGGGATCACTGAAGCAGCTGTTAATGGCGATGTAATGGGTTTGTCTGCTGGAATTTTTTATCAAAACTTCACGCTGGGCACGCTTGCTACCACGCTTATTCCAGCATCACTCTTTGGTATACCAGCTTACCTGTTTAACGGCTCGAGATTCTTCGCCTTAGCTTTACTTTTTGGTTACAACGGCCTAGGTGGTTTTCTTGGCGTTATCTTGGCGCTCATCTTATTTCTAGTTGAACTTATGGCTTATATCTTAGTAACTGCAGGCGGCGGCATGTTTCTCATGACCATTATTAGAGAAGGCTTTAAGTCATTTAGACTAGCGAGTAGAAAACTCTTTCTTATGGTGCCTATTGCAATGGTTTTACTTATTATTGGTGCATGGTATGAATCATTAATAATTATTTTACCTGCACTCTTAGCAGGCACCCCTTAAGGCTTCAAAAACGATCTAATAGAGGCAGGAACATGCAAAATGCTAGTTGCTGCTTCAAAATGTTTTGCAGCGCTACCTAAAACAAGCAAAGGTACCGCTGCTTTTGTATGAGTCTTAACAGATTTATCTTCTAAATTGCCATGGTCAGAACTAACAAGTAGTGAAACATCTAATAAGTTTTCTGCTACACCTTGCATAAAGCTATCAAGCTTTTCAATTAAACTGACCGCCTCAGCAAAGTCTCCCCTATGTCCCACTTGATCACTTGGCCAGTAATCAAAAAAACTAAATTGCTTCTTCTGCGCCATTTTGGCCAACCTGACACCCATTTGGTAAGGCTCGAGTATTTCGTTGCGTGCGTCTAGTTGGTTTAGGTAGTCTCCTGTTAGGTCTAGACTTATCGCATTTTTTTGCATGTAGTCACTGAGTTCTAAGAGCCTAACGCCGGCTTGTTGCGCAGCGTAGACGGGTACATTTTGTTTTTGCTTGCCTCGCTCTAAAGCGCGAAAGAAGCCTGGTGGGTAGACGTTACAAAGTTGTGCATTTTCTGCACCAAAGTCACTAAAGAGTGTGCCTTTGATAAGTTCTTTTTTTAGACTTGGGCCGGGCCACGGTCCGTAGTGACCCTTCATTATTTGGGCACCATTTTTACCTGTTAGAAGTGCAGTTTGCCCTGTTGCTGATTGGGGTAGGCCTTCATAGCCTAAACGAGCATCTAGGTGTCTAAAAAGAAAGTTTTTGGTTGTTTGCTCAACAGTTTCTTTAGTTAAATCAGCATTAATCAAGCTATTTAAAAAGGGTGTTTTGGCTTTTAAAAAAGGATTGGTCTTGATGTTTAACCCACCAAGACCAACGCCGTCTAAGAATAAGAAAAGTAGCATCAACCTAAGCCTGTTGCCTCTTTCATTTTTTTCAAGGTTACTGAAGCTATGGCTCTTGCTTTATCAGCATTCGTTGCCAATAAGCTTTCTAAAGATGCCCTGTCAGACATAATTTCATTGTATTTAGCTTGTATGGGCCTTAAGGTTTCAAGTACTGCTGCTAGAACTTCTTTCTTTAAAAAGCCATAACCTTGACCTTCAAATTTAGCTTCAATGGCACTACGTTCTTCACCTGTTAAAGCACGGTAAATAGTCATTAAGTTAACGACACCTTCACTCGCATGCTCAAAACGTGTTTCTCTATCTGAATCAGTCACAGAGGACATAATCGCTTTTTTAATGGTTTTTTCGTCATCAAGCAAGTTAATGGCGTGGCCAGATTTATTACGAGCAATACTTTTGCTCATCTTCATAGTTGGGTCATCTAAACCCATAACTCGAGCGCCTTCTTTAGGAATAACGGCTTTGGGTAAGACGAAAGTATCACCAAACAAATTATTAAAACGAATGGCGATATCTCGGGTTAATTCAATGTGTTGACGTTGGTCTTCGCCGACTGGCACTTCGTCTGCGTCGTAAAGCAAAATATCTGCGGCTTGAAGTACCGGATAGTCAAGTAAGCCCATACCAATACTGCCAGCTTGCTCTGATTTGGCTTTAAATTGCGTCATGCGTTGCAGCCAGCCTAGAGGCGTAGTGCAGTTAAGAATCCAAGCTGCTTCGGCATGTTCATGCAGATGAGATTGAATAAACACGATATTGGTTTCAGGGTCAAGCCCACAAGCAAAATAGAGAGCCGCGACCTTACGAGAATTCTCACGCAGAACATCAGGGTTAATGTCTTCAGGCATGGTTAAAGCGTGCAAATCAACCACGCAAAACACATTGTCAGTTTTATGTTGATTTTCAGCCCAATTTCTCAAAGCACCCATATAGTTACCCAAATGCAAGTCATTAGAAGGCTGAACACCAGAAAACACTCGAGCTTTTTTCGTTTCTTTAGTCATAACAAATCCTTAGTATAGCGGTCTTTGGAGTGCTTAGGGTAGTTTTTAAGCAAATGGGGGTTTAGGGGTATTGTTTTCCTACCCATGAGAGCGGATTGGTAGCCACGCCGTCTATACGCATTTCCCAGTGCAGATGAGGTCCTGTTGATAAGCCTGTTGAGCCGACTTCGCCAATCACTTGGCCTTGGGTCACGACTTCGCCTACCTCTACCAGCATTTTTGACTGATGAAAGTAAAAACTAAATACATCGTAGCCATGATCAATTACCACCAAACCACCTTTGATTGGGTAGTAGTTTGATATAACGACTAAGCCGTCGTTAGTTGCCAAAATGGGTGTTCCTTGGGGCGCAGCAATATCAAGGCCATTATGATAGGAGACATTCCCACCTGTCACATAGCGTCTTGGACTGCCATAGCCGCTGCTGAAGCGTCCTTCTATCGGCATTATGAAACCGTTTCGCCATAAAGGGTAAGGTCGCATTTCTGCTGTTGCGTAAGCTTGATTTAAAGCTTCTGCCTCACGGTTACGTCCTTCAGGAGTTACAACGCTTAAGGTAGCTGCACTTATATTTAAATCTTCAACTTCTTGGCTATCTTCAACAACAGCAATCGTTTCGTTTAGCGTTACGGTGCGCCCATATTCATCTGCCAAAACCACCTGAATAGATTTGGTTGAAGCACCCGAACCTAAAGGAATAGCAAGCAAAGATACAGCTTCTCTATCGGTCTTATAAAAACGCTGCACCACACCATCTATGTAAACCCCCATGGTGGTTGGCTGTAAGCCAGTCTCAGGCCATGTTACATAAACACTCGTTGGGCTACCAGACTGAACCGTTTCAGCAAGCTGCAATTCTGGTTTTAAAGTCGGAATACCGTACAAGTTATGCTGAAAAGAAATCTCATTATTAGAGCCATCTTTTGCATTAATCTCTATGGTTTGAGAACCTTCAGCCGCTAACAAAGACACCACATAAGACTGAGCTACCTGACTAAGCTCGAGTCCTGCGTAACGAATGGTGTAGGTTACAGGTTCATTTGAAGCTAAGCTAAGATCAAACGGTAAATCGGCTGGTACTTCTGAAGGTACATCAATTGTTATTTGGGGTGCTTCTAAGTCAAGCGAGGTATTTGCTTGCAAAAACGGAAACACAAGTATCAAAAAGACAAATAAGAATTTACGCATAAGCTAACTTTGCGAGGTTATAAATGGAATATTACGAAAAACATGCGACACATCTAAGCCGTAACCATATACAAATTCATCTTCAACTTCAAAGCCAAGATAATCAATGTTAATCTCAACTTTTCTTCGTGAGGGTTTTGAGAGTAAAGATGCAACTTTAACAGATAACGGTCCGCGACCTTGCAAATAAGCTTGCAAGTACTGCATGGTTAGGCCTGTATCAATAATATCTTCAACTAAAACAACATGTTTGTTTTTTAAGGACTGGTCTAGGTCTTTGAGCAAGCGAACTTCACCACTTGATTCCGTGCGAGAGCCGTAACTAGAGACCGATAAAAAATCAATGGTTAAGGGCAAATCAATAGCCCTGACCAAATCTGCCATAAAAATAAACGCACCATTTAAAACACAAATCAAATGAAGAGGTTTAGATGCATACTCATCAGTTATTTGCGCGCCAATTTCAGCAACACGCTCACTAATTTGCTCTTTAGAAATTTGTACTGGCCCGTTGCCAGAAACAAAAATAGAGGTCGACATGATAACTCCAAAAACAGCTTAGCAAAACCCAAGCCTCAATTAAGTAACAACTACTGTAACGGTAATCAGGCGTAAAGCCTATTGCTTTTCCTGCAAAGTATACCCGAGAAGCTTAAAGTCATGTGAAGACAGTTCACGATACTCGCCAACCGCCAAATCATTAAGCTCGAGTTTAGCGATTTTTGTGCGCATCAGTCGAGTTACGCTGTGCCCTACTGCTGCCATCATTCGTCTTACTTGCCTGTTACGACCTTCACCTAAAACCAAGATGCAACCACCTTCAGCTAGTTTTGCGACAGTGGCTTTGGCCATGCCGTCTTCTAGCTCTACGCCTTGCTCTAAAATCTGAAGCTCAGCGGCGCCCAGCGTGCCTTCACGTGTCCAAACTCGGTATTCTTTTTTATGCTCAAAACTAGGATGCGTCATTTCTAGCGTTAACTTGCCATCGGTAGTGAGTAGCAAAAGCCCTTCAGAGTCCATATCTAAACGACCAACAGGATGCAAGCCCGGTATTTTAGGAACGTAATTCATGACTGTGTCACGAGCTCGCTCATCACTAAGGGTTGTTACAACGCCAACAGGCTTATTAATCATGTAAGTCACTGTTTTCACAAGTCGTTTGACCCGCTCGCCATCAACCCGAATAGTGTCAGCAGGTACTACCGACATGCCTAACTCAGCTACTTCCCCATTCACCAAAACACGACCCTGCATGATTAACTCTTCAGACTTTCGACGACTCGCCACACCCGCTCGAGCTAGTACTTTTTGTAATCGTTCTGCTTCACTCACGGCATCAAGCTATCATGCTTAGTTGTTGTTCACAAGATAAAAAAAGGAAAGCAGTTGAGTAAAAACAAGGTTTATGAAGAAAAAAAGGAGAAACTAAGCAGAGCAAAGATTCATCGTTGGCTTCTTTAATCTTCAGCTTCATATTTTTAGCTTCACAAAAACAGCGTTCCTTCCGCAACTTTAACGGCAGAACCACCCACTTCTACATTAAACCCTGCTTCTTCTTTTATCACCCTGACATGAAGTTCGCTGGGCCTACCCATTTCAACACCCTGATGACTCACAAACCGCAAGCTATCATTCTGAAAGTCTAACAGTCCATGCTGAGCAATGTACCAACCCAAAGGCCCATGTGCCGAGCCTGTACCCGGATCTTCAGCAACACCAAGCTTACGGCAGCGCAGATCACTTTCTGGCGCATCAAACGTAAAAGCAAACACACCCCTATGCTGACTCGGTAAGCCCTTAGGCAACAAATCCAGATTCACCTTAGCTTTCGCTAATGCCTCCAAGGAAGCCAGCGGAACAAGCATAAACTCATTACCCGCAGTCACAATCTGCACAGGCAAAGACTCGAGTAAATCACTAAGCTCGAGTCCGAGTGCTTTAGCTACGTCTGCTCGTTCTGGAACTTCTTGAATTAGCTTTGGCACACCCTGATTCATCCATACTCTTTCGAGTTTATTATTTGTTATTTCTAAACTCATGGGGGTAACACCTACAGCTAGTTCTAAGCTTGCTTTTTCGCCTTTGACCATATCTTTTTCAAAAGCGGCATAAAGTGTTCCTACGCTTGGGTGCCCAGCCATAGGTAACTCTGTGTAGGGTGTAAAGAATCTAGCTCTTAAATCAGCTTTTTTGCTTGGCAGCATAAAACTTGTTTCAGATAAATTGAACTCTTTAGCTATAGCCTGCATTTGTGCGTCTGTTAACTGTGAAGCGTCAGGAATTAAAGCCAGAGGATTTCCAGATAACGCGGTGGTCGTAAATACATCCCAAATTTCATAAGCTAAGTTCATAGCCCCATTCTAAAGCAAAAATATACATCTGATACGCATACCTTCTGATTAATCAATGCTAGGCTTTTAACATGATTCATCCTATTCATGAAAAATGGGCAAAACTATTAACCGAGTACTGCACAAACGTTCAAGAAGGCGAAAACGTCTTACTGTTCATCGAAACACCTGCTGAAAGCATAGCTCGAGCTCTCACTAGGCAAGTCTTAAAGATGGGTGCAAACCCTATTCTCAGACTGACTTACCCCGAGTTTGAACAAGACCTTTATGAATTAGGAAATGAAGCTTACTTTAGCCGTAAGCCTGAGTTTGAACTTAATGAAATAAAACAAATAGATGCATGGATTCGTATTCGCGCACCACAAAACACCAAAGCTCTTCAAAACGCCAGTAAAGCTAAAGTTGCTGCGCGGCTGAGACAAAATAGAGATATACAAAACATAAGGTTAAATGACACCAAATGGGTCGGCACGCTCTACCCTACTAACGCTTTAGCGCAAGATGCAGACATGAGCTTAGAAGCCTACGAAGCCTTCGTTTATGGCGCTATGTTTCTACTAGATGATGACCCTGTTGCCAAATGGAACGAAATTCACGCCTTTCAAGCCAAACTTATAGAACGCCTAAAAACCGCTAGTGAAGTGCACATAAAAGGTGACGGTACAGACCTAATAATGAATGTCAAAGACCGCATTTGGGTAAACAGTGCAGGTCACAAAAACATGCCTTCAGGCGAAGTCTTTACTGGCCCTATAGAAACTAGTGCCAATGGCGTAATAAGTTACAAAATACCCTCATCTGTACAAGGTGTAGAAGTTAATGACATTCAACTTACGTTTAAAGATGGCAAAGTAGTAGACGCCAAAGCCGAAAAAGGTAATGACCTGCTTCAAGCGCAACTCAATGCTGACGAGGGTGCTCGCTTTTTAGGTGAATTGGGCATAGGAACAAACTTTAATATTCAAACTCCCACCAAACAAATTCTCTATGATGAGAAAATTGGTGGAACCATTCATTTAGCGCTAGGTCAAAGTTACCCTGAAACACTAGGCGTAAACGAAAGTGCTATTCACTGGGATATGATTTGTGATTTACGTCAAGGTGGCGCAATTTACCTAGACGGAGAGTTATTTCAAGAGAACGGTGAGTTCAAGATTTAAGCATAGCGCTAAGGAGTAATAAGTTGAAATTAGCAGAAGCACTTATGGAACGTGCTGACCAAAATCGTCGCTTGCTAGAATTGCGTGAGCGAATCATCCGCAATGCTAAATATCAAGAAGGTGAAACACCTTCGGAAAACCCAAGTGAATTACTAAAAGAGTATTTAGATGTTTCAGAATCTTTCGAGAAGTTGATTGTTCACATTAATACGACTAATAATCAGATTTCACTGGCAAGTGGTTTATCTATGGTTGAAGCCCTTGCTCACAGAGATGTACTAAAACTTAAACACGCTCTTTATAAATCACTTGCTGCTGAAGCCACACCAAAACAGGATAGATATAGTAAAAAAGAAATCAAATTTGTTAGCGCTGTTAGTGTAAAAGGTACGCAAGAAGAAGCTGACAAATTAGCTAAGGAATACCGTGAACTCGACGCCATGATTCAGCAAGCTAATTGGAATAACGACTTAGCTTAAATTAGGTTTGGTAACTCTTATTAGGAAGCGAACACAACCCGCCAACTGGGTAAGTTGGATTCTGGTGGAGTGGAAGGCAGCTCCTTGGGTTCAATCCCCAAATCTACGCTTTATGCCCCGTAAAGTAACAAGCGTAAAGAGTATTTTGTATTTTTATTACCATGTGTTGTTCTTTGTGAGAGTGAGGGTGGGTATGGGGAATCTAATGACAAATAACATAACCGTTTCTTGTATTTCTGAAAAACCTTAAAAGTGACTATTTCATTAAATATCGCATTAGAAACATTAGTATCAAAAGATGTTGATTTAAAACGTATTTACAATACCATTGGCGCGCCACCCAACTGGCAACGTGAGGCTAGTTTTGCGACCTTAGTACATATTATTTTGGAACAACAAGTATCTCTCGCTTCAGCGCAAGCTGCGTTTGATAAGCTGGCAACCCGCATCTCGCCGGTTGAACCTGAATCTTTTTTGGTTTTAGATGATGCTGAGCTAAAACGCATTGGGTTTAGTTGGCAAAAAACGCGTTACTGTCGCATTCTGGCAGAAGCAATAGCCACAAGGCAGCTTGATTTGATAGGGCTAAAAACACTTAGTGATGAAGAAGCTCGAGCTGAACTTATAAAGCTTACGGGTATTGGTGTTTGGACTGCTAATATTTTTCTTATGATGGCACTCGAGCGTTCTGATATTTGGCCGAGGGGTGATTTGGCGCTGCTTATTGCTTATCAGCGTTTGAAAGGCTTGCAGCTACGACCTAGTCAAGATGAGCTCGAGTTCGTTGCTGAGTCTTGGAAACCTTTTCGGTCTTTGGCTGCGAAGCTTTTATGGCATTATTATTTATCAGCGTAACAAGGTTTCATTTTCTGAATTTAATGTAATTGCGAAAAATGGACGGTGCGGTATTTGTGCTGACGCATTTCATTGGCGTTTCTACGAATGCTTGCACCATCAAAGCATTCGTGCTGACCACTGAATCTAGATTATCTGAATTCTAGGGGAGTAAAAGCTAAGCAACTCAGTTGCTGCTGCAATGTTTCTTGGAACTGCAACAAATATTGCTTAGAGTAAGTTAAGATTAGTGAAAGTATTCACGATTTTTTGTGTGTGATTATTTTGTTGCTTTAGACTTGTACTTCAGACAGTATCGCGTTAAGCTTTGTTCGCAATCTTCTCGGAGGTTTTTCTTGCTTCGCATTCCTAGTTTGGTTTATCCGCTTATTGTTTATAACTTGATTGGTCTTTTTGCACCTGATGCTCTTAATGCAGAACTTTTTAGTTTTGTGCTGGTTTCCGGTAGTGATTTTATTTTTACTACTGCTCATTTATTTTTGATTATCGGGGTTATTTGTTTAACCATTGAGGTTATTAAATCAACCCGTACGACGGTTGAGTCTGTGCTTGATCATGGCTTTTCAGTAATTGTTTTTGTTGCTTATTTATTAGAGTTTATTTTGGTTCGTTTTGCAGGCAATGCCGAGTTTCTTGTCCTTACTCTTATGGCGCTTGCGGATGTAATTACTGGTTTTGCTGTAACTATTTTTGCTGCTAGACGAGATGTGAGTGTTGAGGGTGGCTCGTCTATTTTTAGGTAGTTTAGGCTTTATAAAGCTTAAGAAATTTTTCTATAGCTAGCCTTGAGTGGTTCTGGCGAGTATTGTCTTCAGGTGGGTTTTCGCCTAAAAGAACGCGTATTTGTAAATCTTGAATAATCAGCCCATATAAAACTTCGAAGCTTTCAGAAATGTTATCTGTATTTAGATAATTTTGTTTTGCTAAGCTTTCTAGGTACGCTTCAATAATTGGGCCAGCTGTGTAACGACCGTGTTCTAAAAGAACTCGAGCTAGCTCTGGAGCAGCCATAGCTGCTCGGTTTAGAGACACTGAGGGCTCTCCGAGTAAAAGTCTTAAGAATCCGTTGGCAAAACCTATGAGGGTTTCTTTTGGGTCTTCTTGAGCTGAAAATACTGTATTGAGCCTTTCGACAGTTGACTCAGCTTGGTGTCTAATAAGTGCTGCAAATAAACCTTCTTTGTTTCCAAACCATGTATAGAGTGTCTCTTTTGATGCTTTTGCTCTTTTTGCTATGCCAAGCATAGTTGTTTTTTCATAGCCTTTTTCTACGAGTTCTTCAAATGCTGCTTTTATAACAGCTTCGTGACGTTGGGCTTCTTCACTTGCTTTTGGTCGTCCTCGTTTTGTCATGCTGCCACCTCTTGACAATCGTACCAGTAAGTACGTATATTGTAAACATAATTAATCGTACCAATAGGTACGCTCAATTCTTAAAGGAGTAGCAAATGATCTCAACACTCGTAAAAAACAGTTCTATTGCGCTTGCAAGCTTAGCCTTTGGCATAATGGCGGGCTTCTTCTGGACTTACACGTTTAATGTCAATCTAGCCATGCTACAAGTCGATGGCCCTACCTACGCAGTTGTGCAATCTCTATTTAATGAAAATGTTCGACACGCTATGTTCTTTAGTTTTTTTATCGGGAGTGCTGTTCTTGCAATCCTTGCACTAGCCATAAACATTCAACACTGGAAAACAGCCCCCTTTATCATGCTAGCACTCGCAACCATCATCTACATTGCAGGCATCATCATTTTTACAGCCCAAGTTAATCTACCTCTAAATTACTACACTGAATCATGGAACCCAAAAAATCTACCCGCAGACTGGAGCAACATAAGAACACAATGGAACAATGCCAACGCAACACGAGTTATCACCTCTGCCTCTTCATTTGTGCTTAGTCTCGCAGCGTTGGTCACTCGAGCTAGCTTACCTCTTAAGAATAACAAGTCAGTTCCAGCTTTATAAAAAATTGCTAGCTTGGCATAAGCCAAGCTAGCAACAAGTCACAACTTTAATTGCTTTTATTTCACAAGATTTATCGCAAAAGGATAATCGTAAACCACTCCATTTGAAGCTTTTATTGCACCTACTACTGAGAAAATCATATTAAGTAAAACAATAACAAGCCACACTATAAGCAAGACTAAAGATAAAACAAAGCCTGTATTTATGCTACCCAAAAACCCAAGAACCGCCAAGATTAAAAAGGCTGCACCATATAGCCAAACACTCAAAGCAAAATTTAGCGAAGCTTTGGCTTCTTGAGCGATAAAAGCACTTTCGTTTTTCTTGAGTAACCACACAAGCAAAGGACCAATTGGGCTAGGAATACCCACTAAATTCACAAGTGCAGATAAATGCGCAATAGCAGCCCAATTGCGCTCATCAGCTGTAAGTTCAGAAGATGGTAAATTAGAGTTCATGTCGTTCATAGTTAATTACTTTAAGCCAAATAATGCAAAAAATCACCCTGCAAAAGTATGACAAAACGCATTGGCATTATCTCAGACACCCATGGCTTACTAAGACCAGAAGCGGTAACGACCTTAGCAGGTTCAGACCACATCATCCATGCAGGAGACATAGGCAAAGACAGCATTGTTAAAGAACTCGAGCTACTTGCACCTGTAACCGCAGTTCGAGGTAATGTTGACAATGAAGCTTGGTGCTTTCGCTATCCTTTAACCGAAGCTCTAGAGTTTGAAGGCATCTTTATTTATGTGTACCATGGGCATTTAGGCTTAGATATTGACCCTAAAGCAGGCGACTTTAGGGTTGTCATTTCAGGGCACAGTCATGAACCCAAAATCGAAGAAAAACATGGCGTTACCTTCTTCAACCCTGGTAGTGCAGGCAGAAAAAGATTTAGCCTACCGGTCAGTTTAGGCATACTCGAGCTTGCGAATGGCCACTTAAGCCCTAAATTGATTTATTTGGATGTTTAATATAGCCTTTTGCAATTAAAACGCTTGCAGCGTTTTAATTGTCGAGCTAGGTGAGTAAAAACAGATATACTAAGTTGATGGTGTATTTTATACCAAGTCCGAAAAGGTACTTCATAAACTCTTAC